>NZ_CP049783.1:4467500-4767500 GCF_015710975.1 Paenibacillus polymyxa
TATTCACAATGGACGGAGAGATATTTTTTAAATTGGATTCCCTACACAAATTACTATCAGAAGGTAAAAATATAGCCACAACACATGCATTATTTAAAATGGCTACAGAGGAAACTAGAGAATTGATTTACAACGAGGGTTACACATTAATTCTTGACGAAGCATTGGAAGTAATTAAAGAGTTAAAGGTTTCTCCAGATGATACAAAGATGCTACTAAAAGAATGGATGAAGCAAGATGAAAATGGATTAATACAGTGGGATACCAAAAAAGAGTCATTACAGGGTGTATACAATGGGAAATTCCAAACAGTGAGAAGATATGCGTTAAACAATAATCTAATAATGCATAATGGAGTCATATTGTTGTGGAATTTCCCACCAGACATATTTAAGTTATTCAAAGAATCATACATACTAACATATTTATTTAGCGCTCAGTTACAAAAATACTATTTTGATATTCATGGTATTGAGTATGAATACTATAATGTGAAAGTTGAAAACGATCTGTATATGTTTTCTCAAGAGATCAACAATGATGATACAAAAATCAAAGAAGCAATCAAAAGGAATATGTTCATTTACGAAGGCACTTTAAATAAAATAGGCGATGAACACTATTCTTTGTCTAAATCATGGTATAGCAAAAAGACGCACCTACATAAACAATTGAAAAATAATACATTAAACTACTTCAACAATATCATGCAATCTAAGTCTAATGATAATATGTGGACAACTTTTAAAGATTATAAATCAAAGATAAGTGGAAAAGGATATACAAAGGGCTATGTCTCAGTAACAGAGAGAAGTACAAATAAATACTGTCATAAAAAGGTTTTGGCTTATGCAGTCAATAGATTTGCAAGTCCACTAATAGAAAGCTATTTCCATACTAAGAATATTAAAATCAATCAAGAACTATTTGCGTTATCTGAATTGGTACAGTGGATATGGAGAAGTGCGATTAGGAACAATGAAGAAATTAATTTATATATTCCTTCACAAAGAATGAGAAGTTTATTGAATCAATGGCTTGATGATGAGATATGAGTATTACCTCAAAAGTAATAAACGATAAAAATAATACATATAAACACTGGATTTTTTTAGCGTAAGTGTTAGAAGCAAAGGTATATAATTATATAATATAAGATAGATAATTAATAAGGGAAACTCAGTGGCAATAAAACTATTCCGCTACGCTACATAGTAGTATTGCTTGTCACCGTTTCCCCTCTTGCTTTCAGCAATTCACCCCTTTGCTCCTATTTTTGATTTTTAATAGCAAATAAGAGAGGAAAATATAATTTTGAAGTATTCTGAAAATGATGCATATATTAAAGCAAAACGTAAACTATTTCATCTGATTAAAAATAATAACTTAATTATTGTTGATCAAAATGATAAACAATATAACTTCACACTCACAAATAAAAAAGATGAATTTTTAAATCTTGAATATCCTACTAGTTATAAGTCAAAGAAAGCTATTGGGTTAAATAATTATTATCCATGTTTATTAAAATTGATTAAGGATTATGAAATAGATATGCCATCAAAATCTTGCAACAAAGAAGCATTTACAGGTTATAATGAAACTGTACCATGTTTAAAGTGTGTAAAATCAAACCTTACAAAATCAAATATCATTTTTGATTATCATAGTAAACATAAAAATTTTTTAGTTTTGTTCCTGATATATCTTATGGTTTTGAAGGAGAACATAAAGTATGGATTGAGATATTACACAAGCATAAATGTACACCACAGAAAAGAAGTTTGGCTAAAATGCTTGGTATCAAGATAATAGAAATAAGTTCATATGATATTTTAAAATTAGAGGGTACTGTTAAATACATAGATGGTCAATTAATCACTGAAATGAGCAAAGATGAATATCAAGAATTTTCAAGTCGTGAAGTAAATAGCAATTTAAAAGAAGAAAGAAAAAATAAAAATGTCAATAAAAAATTAACTGGGAAAATTAAAAAAATGAGCAGAAAAACATTTGTAGAATTATGTTTCAAAGAATTCAAAGAAGAGATAGATAAAATGAACAATAAACTGAATTCAGAAGGCTGCTATGTAAAAAGAAAAATAGATAATTACTTTTTGGAAAAAATCAAAGAAATAGACCAACTTAACAATTGCGAATCAGAGTTTGAACTGTATATTGATTATTTTTATAGAAGTTTGGGTTATAGCATTATCACACCTTCAACCTATAATATATCATTTTTGAAAGCTTCAAATATAGATTATAAAGAAGAGGATAAAATAATCATAAGCAGAGAATTAAAAGATAAATTGTACATAGCACATAAAAGATAAGCATATTTTTTCATCTAACCATCTATTCATCTGATAGGTGGTTTATTTGTCGTTTATTCAAATTATATAATTAAATATAATGAAATGTATTGTATATAAAATAAAAACATGCTATAATAAATATATAAAGAACATGAGATTACGAGGTGAAAACACAATGAGTCAATCTAAATTAGCAGTTTTAAAAAGTCAATGGCAGCGCCTGCAAGCATTAAAAAGTAAAACAGTATACGGTCACTTAGTATTGAGATAAAATGAAAAAGAAACATATAAATAAAAATAATGATAATAAAGGTGGTAATGATTATGTGGTACGGAGACAAAAGAGAAGCAAGAGTAAAAATTGCAATGGCTTTAGTTGAAAAGGGATGGAAAATTTACGGTTGGAAAAATGATGAATCTGATGCAATGGTTGATTACTTTAGTCCTGCCGATTGGGATGGCATTGCTGAAAAGAACGGTTATGTTCTTTGCATCGATCAAAATAATACACGTTACAGTGGTTATGAACAAAAAGAATACATAGGTGGTAATGCTGTATATAAAACTAATGCACGTATTCAAAAACTTGAGGCAATGATGAATGATGAAGCTTCAACTGATAATGAAAAGGCTTCTTGTGCAGTATTAATTGAGAAGGAAAAAGAAAAGTCAGGAATGATTGAGAAGTATAAAGTTATTGAAACGTATCCTACATTCTCTTTTGCTAATCCACGTGGTACAAGCTGGCACATTGAAAAAGATGGTCAGATTATTGCAAAAGGTAAAGGTGTATTTGCAGTCAATGACTATGATTGGGAGAACAAAGAGAAGACCGAAAAGCAGCAAAAAGCTGAGAAAGTAGAAGCATTGATCAATAGATTTGAAAAAGCAATTAAAGATGCAGGCGCATTGAAAGCTGTAGTAATTAAAGTAGAAAAGAAAGTCATTAAACCAGTTGAAAAAGAAGACAAAACTATCAATCTTAATGATGTATTGTCTTTCTCTTATCATGGGCATTATTGGGTAGTAACCGATATTTACACAAATTCCAAAGGACAATCTTGTATTACCTACGAACTTTTGGGCAGTGAAAAAAGAGGATATCAACGTTTAAAGAGTATGAGTGTTAAAAGTTATTACCAAACACTTGATAGATTAAACAAGGGGATTGAAGAAGGCACCGTTAAAGTATACACCTTGCAAGAGGTTACAGAATACCAAGAAAAAACAGTATTCAAGAAGGCAGCTCGTAAACAGAATGTATATAATGTTCCAGCTATCGAAACAACAGAACAAGCCAAGGAAAACAATGAAATTGTGAACGTGTCTGCTGAAGTAACTGTAACATATAACGAAGAAAAACAAGGAGTTGAGATCCGTTTCCCGTCTAAACCTGAAAACAATATTATTGAGCAACTTAAAGCTTATGGTTTTAGATGGTCTCCCCGTGGTTTTTGGTATGCTAAACAGTCAGATAAAGCAAATAAATTTGCAAGTTCACTGCAAGTGGACTATAACAAACCCAATAATACTGAATTCAACGGATCAGTCAATATTGCAGTGAACGAAGACATTAATATTGATGATCTTCACATGTATACAGTCTCAGATGAATTACAATCACGTTTGCATTCATCTAGTCTGTTTCAGGTAGATTATAAAACGGATTGTTTCAATACATTTAACGAACTCCAAAAAGACGCTTTAAGTGTGTTATCGCAGACAGACAATGAATATCTACAGTATCAAATTAAAAAGTACTTACAATCTTTTAAGCAGCGTTATTATACTCAATATATTAAAATACTTAATCATCGCGCCAACAACCCTTCATGGGCTGTTACTGGTCGAGGTGGACTAAATGTAAGACGGTATAACAAAATGCAGGACAGATATGGAAATTTATTGAGTCAGTTTTCAGATATGAAAAAAGAATTTGATAATCGTATGGATAAATTCAAAACGAGAATTTTCCAATTAGAAAAAGAAAGATTAGATAAAGAAGTCAATGGAGTTGTAGAAATACCAGAATTTAAGATAGATCGTAAGCAAATCACTGTAGCTGGTTATACAGAGACAACAAGAGTATACACCTATAAGAACTATATGATTACTAAGTCGTGGGGAATGTATCGTGTTTTTAAGGATGGAAAAGAGGTAGACACAAGCTTAAAAACGACTAGTCGATTGAATGAGGCCAAAAGATTTGTTGCATATTTAATTAGCAAGGATGAATCAACAAGCACAAATGAAAATAATGATAAAATACGAATTTTACAAGAAGAATCAGAAAGTGAAAATAGCAATCAGCAGCAATATATTAGCAAGATTAATAAGAAAATCGAGTCAACACAAAGGAAAGTGAATGCCTTGTCTGGTGATTATTTAACTAACACATGGAAACGCCAGCAAGAAGCAGCAAGCCGAGAACAGAAAAAAGATAATTTGAACTTAGAAATTAAGATATTGGAGTATCTAAAGGAAAAAGCATGTAGCAATACAATGGACGAATTCGACATAGCTTTATTAGTAGGAAGCTTTAGAGAAGATATGAGAATTAAATATAGATCAAGAGGTAGATATAATAATGAAGTAAAATATCCGACTATTAATTCTGATGCTGATGTTAACGGTTGGTGGAATCAAGAAGTTCCAAAAATGCAGAAGCGATTAAACAAAGCAGGAATACACAATACAGAACAATACAATGATGCAATAGATAAATATGCTGCACTTGTGAAAGCTATAGAAAAACCAGTCAATCCAGTCCAGCAGAAAATTAAGAAAATGGAAAGTGAAGTTAAGCTGTATAAAATTGATGGTTACTTTCCGACTCCTAAAACTATCGTAGAACGTATGATTGAGTTGGCTGATTTACAAGATGGTGAAACCATTTTGGAACCAAGCGCTGGCAACGGTAATATTTTAGATGGTGTAAATGAATATATACAAGACAACAACCTAAGTGCAGAGTTGCACGGCATAGAGTGGAATTATACATTACGTCAAATTCTTGAGTTAAAACAATACAAGTTAGTTGCTAATGATTTTATCGAATTTACGCCATTTACTAAGTACAATAAAATAATTATGAACCCACCTTTTGAGAAGGGGAAAGATGTTGATCATGTATTAAAGGCATACGAATGTCTTAAGGATGGGGGAAGGCTCATCGCTATTATGTCACCACATTGGACATTCGCTAATGATACCAAGAGTATTCAGTTTCGTAACTGGTTAAATGATAAGGGGTATTATGAGAAACTTCCAGAAGGTTCATTCAAGGAGTCGGGAACCGGGGTCAATACAGTGTTGGTAGTTATTGAAAAAGTTGAAGAAGAGAGAGTAAGAGTAAACTAATGATTTAGAATTTGGGGAGGAAAGTTGGTGATTACATGAGAAAGAATAAACCTCAGAGAAAGCCTGCTGGCGTATCACGGCTATATTGGAGCTATTTACAGGGGAACTTAGATCTTGCTGAATTAACTCTAAAACAATTTAATCAAATTGTGTTGGAACAATACATAAAATATAAGCAGCATGGAGGTCATAAATCATTTGAGGAGTATTACGCCTATGTTGAGTCTAAAGGGTTATAAAACTGATATTTTACAAGGAACTGTTCGACGTAGAGAAGGAGAATAATCACAATTCAACATACAAAAATAATTAAACTATTGAATATAATGAAATGATGTGTTATAATAAATTCATAAGGTAAGTTAATACATAGCAGTCGGCGGCCTTACGCGGGAGGTAGCGGGTATGAGCGAGGATATAAGAATTAAATTATCTCACATGGGTATTAATTTTAATAAAACACTCAAAAAATGTGAGGGCAAAGATTATGACTACCGCCTTTTCATAGTTATGTACAAGAACTTAGTTGATGCAGTAGAAGAGTTTTACAGATTGGAAGCTAAAAACTCAATAATTCACGTAGCTTTCAATGATATGTATGCTAAAAAGTTCGACGAATTAAAGAAACTAGAAAAATCGCTGAAAGATCGAGGCATGATCTAAAACGGGGTCTATCGTTTATCTGTAAGACAATAGGACTTTGTAAAATACTCATTTTATAAGTATTGGAGGAATGAAAATGAAAGTAAGAATAGGTTGCACTGTTAAAGACTATTTGAGGGGCAAAGGCGATATTGTGCTTGCTTCTTGGAGTATCGAATGGGCTGGTTTTACTGTAGGAAAAGCCTATCAAATAAAAGACATTAGTCAAACGAAAAATTTAATCATAGAAAATGATAATGGGGAAACGAAAGAATATGCCTCTGTACATTTCTCACCTTATATTTAATACGCTTTAAGCCTAGAGCGTTAACCGTCTATAACAGGTGGTTAGGTGCTAATGATCAGTGTTGATAAATGAGTGATTTCATAGCCTTAAAAAGTAAAGATATGAATGTGGAGGAATAAGCATGATAACGGATAAAGATCAAGCAAGAATATTACTAAAATCAGCAAAACAAGAGATATTGAGAATGTATGGATGGTCAACTAAAGACTATTCAGCACGTATATCAGAAACAAAAAAAGGTTTGAAATTAACTATTAATTTACTGGTTGCAAAGAAGGGTTTTAAGACAATTTATGATTATTTGGTTGACAAAGTAAACGTAATACATGTACATTCGGACACCGTTACTAGTAAAACGATTTTTGCACAAATTGATTCAGTAATAGAAGAGGAAGTAAAAAAAGGTAATGATAATGGCTTTATTTTTGGAATAGAGTGGAAAGTTTATCCTACAGAAGGAGATAGAAAAATAGCAACCGCAACAATGCGCTATATGAACAATTTATATGATTGTTCAATAAATTAATTGTGCATAAAATTCTTGTTTTACGTAGTTACAAATGTATTAATATTCAATAATAAATGTATAAAACTCGCATTTAATGATATTTTAATTCATAAATATGTATAATTATAAAATTGCTTTGATGGGAGAATATACTTAATGAAAATTGAGAAATTGTGAAGCAAATCAATAAGAAACTTGATGCTGAAGAACTGTACTATCTGAAGATCAACACTCATTCAATTTCTCTCATACATGTACCGTACAAACCAATGCGTAGCAATGCAATCTAAATACATGATTGAAATAATGTAGATATATCTACTATACTAAAATGTATACATAACTTAATGGGTGACATGCTCACAATAAAACTATTCTAAACTTACAAAAAGGAAGATTTTCTTGAAGCATATTTATCATGGTATGTTATTATTAATTGCAGTTATTTTTATAGTTTATGGAATTGTCGTGATTTTCTTTAAAATTGAAGTTTCACCATTTATATCGTCTGTAATAACTGTTTTTTCTTTTATTGTTTCGCTCATGATACTACTCTTTGCCTTGTTGAGAAAGGTAGCTACAAAGTTTTATAAAGGTGTTACAATATTATGTATTCTCATCATGATTGCAGTGATTTCACGTAGTTTTATGCTGCTATACACTGGTGAGTTTGAAAAAACTCTAGATATAAACCTACTATCAAACTATTCAACGATTGTGGCTTTTGGAGTATCGTTAGTTGCTTTTGTTCTGGACGGAAGCAATAACACATCAAGTAAAAGGTATGTATTGACTCGAGAAAATAAATTAAAATTGAAAAAAGGAAAGCTTTAAGTAATATACAAAACCAACAAGCTAAAAGAGGTTTGGTTTTGTTTTTTTATATAAAATTTTAATTTATAAAAAGGGAGAATAATTGGTTTGCGAGATAGAAAGCGAATAAGTTTTGAAGATAGTCATAGATTTTTTGAAAGCGAACAACAAAAATTATGTTCCAATTGTAATCAGTGGTACCCTTGCAATGAAATATATTTCTATAAAAACCTGAGCAATAAAAAAGATGGCCTAAATCCAAAATGCAAGCAATGCAATATTAGTAACTCAACTAAATGGAACAAAGAAAATTATGAAAAGACCCTTACATTCCAAAAGAAAAGAAATGATAAGCCTCAGAATAAAGAAAAAAGGCGACTGTCTGAGAAAAAAAGAAGAGAAAATGGACTTTTGCGGGAGTGGCAAAGAAAAAATAAGGATAAATTAAAACTCTATAGACAGAAAAGATTCAATAAGTCTCATGAAATCACCCAAGATGAGTGGAGTAGATGTTTAGAGTATTTTGAATGGAAATGTGCTTATTGCGATATGACTCAAGAAATACATTTCGCAGTTAATGGACAACAACTACATAGAGATCATGTTATTCACGAAGGCAGCAATTTTATTGACAACTGTGTTCCAGCTTGTAAAGAATGCAATAGTAGTAAACATGATAAGGAATTAACCGAATGGTATAATAAAGAATTTATTCATTTCGATGAAAATAGATTTGCTAAGGTTATTCAATGGGTGACTAAGGATTGGATGTTCACAGAATAGAGATTGATAAATTGTTACTTTTACTAATAAGAAGCGCTGAGTTAATATCTCAAGCGCTTTTTTATTGAGAGTAACATCATTATATATTAAACAACTAAATATAATGAATATATTGACAGAGTAGAAACAGAATGATATACTTATCTCAAGAGAACATTAAAATAAATTTTAACGGAGGTGAGTGCATGACACTAAGAGAAAGAACGCTTCAGTTAATTAGTGAAAGAGGAATTAAGAAATCATTTATTGCTAGTAAATTATCTATAAGTAATTCATTGTTCTCGCTATTTATTAATGATAAGCAGCCACTACAAAAACCTGAAATAATGAAACTGGAGAAATTGATTGAATCTTATAAATAAGTGAAAAGTAGAGGAGAATAAAAATGAGTATACTGAAATTATATGATGAAAGTTTCACTACTTCTGAGAATTGCAGCATTAGAAATAAATACATAGATCGAATAGAAGTGCTTGATAAAGTAAAAGTACTTTCTATGTTGCCAGATAATAAACACATTACAGCAAAAATGATAGCTGAGTACTATGAAGTAGATAAAAATGTCATAGAACAAATTATAAAAAAACAACGAAACGAATTTGTTAGTGATGGTATGTTAATGTTAAAAGGAGAAGAAGCGGTGGATTTTAATACTGAAAACAATTCAGTATTGGTTATTCCGAGGAAAATGATTAATGTGTTTACGAGAAGATCCGTACTGAGAATTGGAATGTTGTTACGTGATAGTGTTATTGCAAAGGAAGTAAGAAATTATTTGTTAAGTATAGAGGAAAACACAACCAATGAACAAAAAAAGATTGTAATTGGGGGCTGGACAGATGAAGATGTTCTTACTTTAAACAAAATATTTAATCAAGAGAGAAAAAGCGGAAATAGTAAGATGGAATCAATTAAGATAGCTGCAAAGGCACTTAAAAAGAATCCTCAAACAGTTTATCAAAAATATCGAAATGTTACCAAGAAGCATGGATCATTAGAGAATTATATATCGACAAATAATTTAGTTTATTTTAATAAGGAATCTCAAGAAAGTCACCAAACAGAACTGGGTAATCCAAAGGAAGAAAACAAAACTGAATTAAATCAAATTCACTTAGAAATAAATAGATTTCTAGAAAATATGAATACTGTAAAAGAGTTAGAATTGAAAGTTAGTCAATTAAAACTTGAAACAAGAGAGATTAAGCATAAATTAGAACTTAAGGAATTAGAACTGGAAGCTAAAGCAGTAGAGATTAATAAGAAAGATAGAACTATTAGCAAGCTTAAGAAAAGTAAGTTGGCTTTAGAATCAAACATTAAAGCAATTCGAAAAATAGTTCTTAGTGGTGTTAATAATACGGGAGAAATTGCAACCATAGAAGAAGAATCATTGGGGCGAACTTACACGAAAGACAAAAATGGATTAGTGGAATTAAAATAGTAGTATTAAAAACTGAGTCTAATTGCAGGCTCAGTTTTTTAATATAATTAAATATAATGAATATTGATAAATATAAAGAATGATGATATAATAGTTTTAACAAAGAAAGCAACACTGTATCGGGAGATAGAAACAATGTATTGTAACCAATTAAAACAACGATTTTATAAGAAATAAATATAAATAAATGGAACTATAAAGCATACGACAAAAAAATATATGGAAATTTTAGGAGGAGAAATTTATGAATAATGAGAGTATTGAAATCGGCTCAGGACAATGGTTTGTACAGCAAGCACCAAAGCAGGGACAAGATTATGAAGAATATAGATCGGAAGTTGTTGGGATTTGCAATGAGAGGTTTAAAAAATACGGCGTACAGATTGGTGATAATGTAAAGATTGAAGTAGTTGGAAGTAGATCATATAAAGGTGTTGTTGCTTATATCTTCGATGATCCTTCGAGTAAAGAAACCATTGTTTCAATAAAACAAAATAAAGGCTACAAAGATATAAAGAGTATAATGATGGGGAAAATTGAAAAACTATAGAGTTTCTAAAGGAGGATGCTTTACATGAAAATCGTTTCAGAATTCATAACAAGAGATTGTGAATATAACAGTAAAGAGGAGAGAAAAAATCATAGAAAGATAATGTTTCAAGATGGTTGGGAGCATAAATACGATTATGAAGTTATCAAATCAAATGTTGGATCGATCCCGGCAGCATCATATGAAAAAGATGTGAAATTTTTTGAGTAAAAACAGTATTTTATAAGGAGTTCACAGATGAAAAATAACAAATCAGTAAGCTTCGATATTATGGTCTCCGATAAGGTATCTGTTGGTGATTTGATCGATGTCGAGGGGAAGAAAATGTATATCACAAAAATTAAGTCAGTTGAAGCGGGGACAGGAGCAAGACTGCTGGTTCAAGGCCTATGTAAAGAAGATCAAATTAGCAAAATGCTGCGAAAGTACATCAGGAATTAATTATAGTAAAAGCAGGATTTTTTAAGGAGTTGAGTAATGTGACCATTGGGTTAGAGTTGATCTGTAAATATAGAGACGTTGAGTATAAAAAACTTGCGGAGCAATTAGGAATTTCTTCTCCAACTATAATGGGGTGGCTGAGCAAGAAAAGACCAATTCCTAAATCTAGACTTGAACAACTATCTGAAATTTTAAATGAAGATGAGGCTTTTATAGCAAAAGACATAAATACTGGAGATAAGATATTGTTTTTGGAATTAGAAGCAAACAGGTTGAGAAAAAGCATGGAAGACTAGATAGATGATGAAACAGTTATTTTACTCTTGACAAATTAAGGAGGAGACAAAATGAAACATTGTTACAACAATAGAATTGCTTCGTGGAACAAAAAGTTTATCTTTTTGTTAAAATATAAAGATACATATAAACATGCGAATGTACCTCAAAATTATGTAGTAGACGATATTAAACTTGGTATGTGGGTAAAAACACAAAGGCAATCTTATCGTAAAGGAAAATTGTCGCAAGATCAAATTGAGAAATTGAATACTGTTGGTTTTAATTACAATATAAGAATAAAAGATGATAAGAAAAAATGGGCTGATAAATACAGTTTACTATTAAAATATAAGCACCAGTATGGTGATTGTGATGTTCCAGTAAGTTATGTATATAAGGATATTAAACTTGGTATGTGGGTAAACCAACAGAGAAAGTCTTATGAAAAAAATTTGTTGTCAGAAGATAGAATAAAGAAACTGGAGGATTTAGGGTTTACATGGGATTTACATGAAAAAACATGGAACAAATATTTTAACTTGTTAAATAATTATAAAAATATTAAGGGAAATATCTGTGTTCCACAGCATTATGAGGTCGACAACATAAAATTAGGAAGATGGGTTACAACTCAAAGACAACTATTAAAAAATAATCTGCTTTCTCAAAAACGTATAGACAGACTTAATTCAATTGGTTTTCAATGGGAAACCCAAAATGAAACGTGGGACAGCTTCTATGAAATTCTACGTCAATATAAATACAACCATGGAAATTGCAACGTTCCAAGAGTATATATAGAAGGTAAAGTAAATCTAGGCAACTGGGTATCCAACCAACGTCAAGCTTATAAAATGAATAAATTGTCGCAAGAACGAATAGTCAAGCTGCAATCTATTGGATTTAAATTGGAACTTAGAAACGCATGAGTTATTAAAATATAAGGTATCTTCATGATAAAAACGGACTTTTATCATCAATACATAGAAAGAAGGACTAAATTGAAAGAAGTAAAAATTAAGGAAATACGTCCCACAGTTGCTCAGTTGGATTTTAAAAGCTATAACGAATTTATTGATTATGCTTCCAGTACAGAGAAAACAAAAAGCGTGGGAATGGATCGTATGCGCGAAATGATGCAGCAGCACAAATCAAAAAAATCATAAAGAGAAGTTATAAGAAAGATCAGGAGGATGCGTTGGTAAGCGTTAAATTAGTATTGATTTATTTTATTAGAATATAGGGAGAGTATGCATGAGAGTATTTGTTGTACTTGAGGATGCAGAAGAAGCGTATGTCTTCAGCGTCAATAGGGTTTTGGTGGATATTTTTCAAAGTGAAGAAGCAGCAAAGGCATTTTGTGATGATCACAATCGAGATAAACCTTATCTAGAATATTATTATGAAGAACGAGAAGTGCGTAAAAGTTGAATTTTACAATATAAAAATACATAAGGAGTGGTAGGTTTATGAATCCACAAGCTATGCAAGAAGCCATGACGTTGATGGAAAAGGCAAAGAAGTATGATGAATTAATCGCTTTTCCCGAAAGAGATTGTGAGTTGCGTTGCTCATTTTGCGGTAAGAGTCAATCTGAAGTGGATAAAATGGTGACAGCAAAGAACATCTGTATTTGCAACGAATGCATTGGACTATGTGCAGAAATTCTTGCTGAGGATGATCATGGTGGATTCAACACTAAGGAATAAAATAATAAGTAAATAATTACTCATAACAGCGAGGAAGACGGCAGGGTGAGACCGCCTGACAAATCAAAAAGGAAGATATATATTTGAGCAACTTAATTCAATTCGAAGGGTTTAACGTGGAGTTTTTAACGAAAGAAGATGTTATTTTTGATTTTGAAGGCGATGTTATTTTTCACGGAAATCAGAGTGCTGAACTCCTTGGATATAAAGATACGAGTGACGCTATCAAAAAACATGTAAGCATTGATGAGAAATATTTGGTCACTAAAGAAAAACTCAACGGCGATTCACCTGTGAGTTTAGGTCAACGGGGTAACTGGTTTATAGAAGAAGATGGGATTTTTGATTTAATTTATTGTAGCAAGTTACCGAAAGCTAGAGAGTTCAAAAAGACAGTAAAAAAAGTAATTAAGCAGATTCAAGCGACTGGTCGTTACGATGAAGCTGAAAATCGAATCGCACAGATTACAGATGAAACAGAGAGAGAATTGCACATGAAGTTGTATGCTATTGGACAAGTATTAAAAGTAGATCCTAGAGACCAATTAGTACAGATTCAATATAAAGATGCTGAAAAATCGCTAGAGCTATACAAGCAACAACAAGAAACAAAGGCGATCAAAGAAAAGGTTGAAGTGTTGACCGAAGCTGTAGAAAGGGTGCAAAATGAAAATGAGTTAATTAGAACACAGCAGCTTTTCGTATGTAATAGAACAAACTTCAGCGAACGAATTAGAATATTAGCTAATAAATATTTCGGTAGAGACTTGCAGCAAGCCTATGGAGAATTATTTAATAAAATGAAGCTTCTTGGTAGTTTTGATGTGTACGCAAGACGAAAAAATGAATGGGAAAAGATGGACGCAGAACGAACAAAAGAAGGTAAGAAACCCTATTCTAAATCTAGCCTAAACAAGAAATATAATTGTGCAGATGTTATTGATGATTATAATAAATGGGAATTGGCAAGTGAGGCTTATAAGACTATAGAAACAGAGTTTGTTCAAAATGGGTCACATAAAGATTTGGTAACACAATAATACATAAAAATCTTGAAAAATTTCATATAACATAGAGTTAATCATATAAATTTGTGCTATAATTGATTATGGAGGGAGGTGAGTATATTGTTAAATGTCAATTCTGCTGAAGTGAATAACAACAAGACTCAAGTATCAATTATGGAGTTGGATGGGCGTACTTACATAGTCTACTTGAAAACTGTTGGAATGTATCAATGCTATCTTGAAGATTTCGAAACAAAGAAAAGAGCTTCATCGGATAAACACGAGAATGCTTCGGATGCTATTGAGGATGCTTGGCGTCAAATTCTTAAAGGGTAGCCGAAAGGCTACTCTTTTTTAAAATAGTGCATGGGAGATTGAGCGAATGGAATATACTAAAAAAGTACATAAACAATATTATCAGTTTTTTAACTTATCTAAGAAGATAGCAAGATTAAGTAATTGGATATGGAGTATTATTGCGGTTGGATTGCTATTTTATCTTATAGGATTCTTTAAATTAGATCTACAATTGATGGGATATTCAGCAACTGTTGCAGTTGGGATGCTTGTTGTTAAACTTATAGAATGGATCTCAGGTTCTATTGGTTTATACTTAGGAACAAAACATCCAGAATTAAGATACATGCAAGGGGCAGATCTAAATGGATGGTATGATTCAACTTATGATTACAACCTAAAGCAAAATTGGTTGACTAAAGCGGTAGAAAACTTGTCGGTAGTAGGGGTTAATTTTTCGAGTAAAAAAATATTTAGTCCTTCTGCAAATAAAGGTAAGTACGAATATAAATTGTCACAACAATATCCTGACTCTAATATAGTTGCTACAGATATATGTGTTCCGAATGAACATATTCAAACATCAGATAACATAGTTTATTTAACTGAGCCTAATGATGCTTTAAAATCAGCCGAGTGTTTATCGAAAATGGGAGTTCAAAAAGTAGATTTAATTTGGGACATAAAAGGTGCTCTTTGGCATACTAAAGATATTTCCAAATTTAACTCACTACTTGAAACATATTTAGACATTCTTTCAGATAATGGAGCAGTGATCATAGATGCTTACGATTTTTCAAGTAAATATATATTAAACCTAAAGCCCAAAAACAAAGGCTACAAGGAAAACTCAACATACACTGTTATTAAAAAGAGACTGAAAAAAGTATCGTGGTTCGAAGAAGCTTTTGAAGTTGTATTGACAGGTGAGGGTGAAGCAAAAATGGCAGTATTATTTAAGAAGATGCATTGATTATCATACTCCTTATAAAAGATTAATTTGACCAAGATCGCTTAGGCGGTCTTTTTTTATAATTAAATATAATGAAATTATATAAAACCTATATACAAAAATAAATAAATGTAGTATAATTAATTTATGAAAAACAACAAATATGAGGTGATTACATGTATAAAGTAACTGTTTTTGAGAAGGTGTTAGGTAAATTAGAGGCGAATACATATTCGTTCGATGATAAAATAGTAATGGCTAAGTTTGCCGCTTTATGTGAAGCTGATGGCGTAATGGTTGTAGTCACTCTAAACACAAAACAAAAAACAGCATAACACTAAGAGAGGATGAAATAAGATGAAAAGCCTATCAGGAACGGCGATTTATATTGTAGGCATGCTGGCTATGGAGAAAAGAGATGTAGAAAATACACTTGAAAAATTAGTTGAATCAGTTAGGAGCCGAAGAGATTATGATAGTCTAGACTTTATTGCAATACATAATCAAATAAAACGAATAACTTCAAGATATGTGCAACTCATCAATGAGATTGAAACGTTGAATACTAAACTAGATCATTAATTATTGGGGGACATAAAACAAATGAACATAGGAGATAAGGTATATCTAAAAGCTGTCGGAAATATGGCTGTTAAATATAAGGATCAGCTACTTATTAAAGAATCGAAAATAACAAAGGTGGGAAGGAAATACTTTGAGGTAGATGGAGTAAAATTTAAAATGGAGAACAAAGAGCAAGAAACTGGTGGCTATACTGCCGATTGGAAACTATACTTTTCCAAACAAGAAATCTTAGACGAACAAGAATTTCAAAAGTTAGAGCGTGACATTAGATCGAAATTTAATGCTTTTGGTAAGTTAGATCTGACGCTAGACCAACTTAAACGAATCAATGAAATTATCAATGAGTAGATAAAACTATATTTTTATAAAGAAAGTTGGGGTAGCAAAGATGTCTAAAGAAATCCTAATCGAACAAAACATACTTTTGGAAGTTCTCAGTCATATGAGAAAAGAAGGATTAATTCAAAATACTTATCAGTTTGCTGGAGCAAAATGCATCGAAGTTGATGGACAAAGAAGAATCTACATCAACTTTGAAGAGTGGTCATATCCTTTTATAATGGGGAGAGAGCATTCCCGAACTTTGCCAGAACAGTTTTACGAGCATATAAAATGATCCTTTTACAATGGAAGGAGGAAGGCAATTGTTCAGATTAGAATGCTATCTTTTTGGCAACAAAGTAAAAGATAAAATGTTGAACGATAGCTTGCTAAAAGCAACTAGAGTCGCAAAAAAATTAGTTCAGACTGGTCAATTTACTGCTGTTGCTATTTATAATCATGAAAACCGTTGGCTTAAAGAATATGTGAGAGATACTAGGTAAGGAGCGATAAACTTGAAAAGAGAATTGTTTGCTATGTACGTGAAGTCAGGAAAAAGGTGCAAAACATTAGATGAGTTTAAAAAATATTTATTGGGTAGACAAACGAGTGGCTATGTATTTTTGTATCACAATAAAGAGGAGGAATATATAAAAGCTGTGGATGAGGCAAAGATGATTGTAGAAAATTCTGTTGAAGAGTATAAGGATTTATTGTTACCCAAATGGGTGAAATGATCTTCTGATAAGGAGTGATTTAAAATGTCCCAAAGGAAACAATGGTTTGAAAAGTTCATTGGCTGCTGTTTTGGTATTGATGGTGAGGAATACATATTTCAAGGAACATTTACTAATACCGAAACGAACAATGGGAAGCCATATCAATATGTATTCGAGGCCGAGGGTAAGCCACAGGTAATAATGACGTACAAAGAAGCTCGTACAACTATGGGAGCTATGATTGATAAGTACAGTAAGTAATTTGTTATGAGGAGTGAAATTAAAAATGTTTATTATGTTCGTATACGCTAACGGCAAGTGTTATAACGGCGGAATGGGAATCCGTGGTGATTTAACCGAACTTCATAAGAAAGCTACTGAAATTTCGAAGAAGATCTTCACGCAAAATCCTCATGCTGAAGTCAGTACAAAAATTTTGAAATATATCTGATCAAATGAATATTTTACGAGGAGACAAAGATAGGAGTGATACAAATAGCTGATATAGAGAAAATGATGAATCTGGCAAAAGAACAAGGGATAAAAGTTACAGAGAATAGCGATAAACCAGGATTCTTTATAACTAAAGATGGAGTTAAGAAAAGAATTGGCACTAAAGAGCTACTCAGCATTTGTTTTGATCTTGAAAGTCAGTAAAAAGATTATTTTATTTTCATTATACTGGAGGTGAATTCATTGAAAGCAAAAGTATTTATAGATGAAGGCGCAATGTTGAGTCCAGATCAAAAGATGATTCTTGATAATAAATACGATTCATATATAACTTTTGCTGTTCCATCGTTAGTAAATTTTGAGGATCTAGTTACACTAGATCAAAATTTAGACTTTACTGAAACAGTAGATTATGTCTTTGCTTGTTCTAATGTGAAGTTTTTGAATTTCTTTATGCTCAGGTTGACAAAAGAAGCGGGAAGGCAAATTGCCAATAGTCGATTTGTTAATGTGAAGTCTACGATAGGTGTGTTTGCTTTCGTGTATGATGATGCTAATGATCGATGGATATTAGTGAATTAGCATGATTGATTTTATAAGGAGATGAGAATTGTGAAAGATGAAACAAGTTGAGTATTCAGTAGATAGAACTTTTGATGACAGTCCAGCAATTTATAGAGCTAGTTCTGAAAAGAATGTTTTTGTTAATGTTAATTCTAAGCGAGAAGATGATAGAGGATTTCATATTCAGTCATTATTGGAAGGATTCAATGAGGAAGATTGTGTAATTATCTTTGCTCGGAAGTATTGATAAAAGGATTCTTTTATAAGAATAAAAGGGATGATGAGAAAAATGTCAATGTATTCACAAGTCAAGTTAAGTCTTAGAATGACAGAGAATAAGGTACTAAAAGTTAATAATGAAATTTCCAAACTGCCTAGATGTGGGCATGATGATTTTATTACATTAAACGGCGATATTATTAATGCGAAAATAACATTGAACTATGGTCTTAAAACATTGATTGAGTTTCTTAAGGAACTTGAGCAGCAAATGATGTGCGATGAACTCACTTTTGTTGGATACTTTTCCTCAGAAGAAAGAAACATTGAACGAACTAATCTATACCTTTATAAGAATCGCTTCTTTTTGATCAAAAGTGAAAGCATTGATGGTTATGGGTACAGTGATACACAATATAAGATAACGGACTTACATAATTCACCGATTGTTTATTACCAAAGTGATTTTGAAGAAGAGAAAGACAATATGTTTTTCGTTGGAAAATTTATAGAAGATTCTGATATACAATGAAATAATAGGAGAAATTAGATGAGCAAATTTGATTTATGGGAACACGGTATCGATTCATGGACGGGATATTTTATTATTGAAGCGTTAAGTGCAGTAGGTAAAAACAGTCCCTTATATCAAAAAGGATATGATCCTTCATCTATGGAAGCAAAATTAATTATCAATGGAGTAGACTTGCCATTAGCTAAAGTATTCGAACACATTGGTGGACAATTCGAGGATATGGTAAAGAAGAGGGCTGAAGGAATGATTGAGGATAAATTAGACAAAGATTTTATGGATTCACTTCGTTCAATTTCTAGATTAACAGATGAACTTGAAGATAAATTGAAAATAAAAATAAATAATATTCTTAGTGAATAGAAGTGTTTCTTATGAGGAGATGATCGAATGAATATTAATGAGAAACGAAGGAAGAATTACGAAGATGTTAAGAGTCGCTTAAGTGAGATGGAACATGAAGAGTTTATGGAGATCATTGATAAGGTATTTCGATTAATTGAAGCACAAGATAAGAACCCAAAGAATGACGATTTTGAATACTTCTTTGAACTACGTGAAAATATCGAACTCTACGAATTGTTGTTACTTGAGCTATCAAAACGAAAAAATCAAGCCATTGCTAACTATCAAGATTATTTATAAAAGAAGTATTTGATAACAAAAAAAGAAGCGACCAAAAGTCGCAACTTAATCAAAGTATTTATTAGCAAAAATAATTGCTATACCAATCGCTAAGAAAATAAAAGCAAATGGAATAGACACAGTGTAGTCATTTAATGCTTGAACTAAATCTTTATTAAGCGAATTGCTAATCTGAGAACCCATAAATTCTCGTGTATCTGGAGTAACCCTTAGCAGATGTTTGATGAAGTATGCATAAATAGCATAAACGAAGGATAGTGCGCTTAATCCATAACCCAAATTTTTGATTTTTACTACCATTCATATTTTCCTTTCTCAATTTAAGATTAATTTAATTATACTAATCTATTTGTATGATATGCAAATACTGGAATGTAATCAAGTAAGAAGGAGCGAAGATTATGAAGACTAGGGTTTTTACATGTTCTAACGGGACAGAGTTAATTGTTAAACATCGAAAATCAGCAGTGATATTTGAAATGAATCAAAACCAAATAAATAATAAATATAATGTTACATATAATTTTGAACTTAAGGATTTCGTAGAGTTGTATAACTACATTAAAATGATTGCGAATGAAGCTTGGGCTAATTTATCTCCCAAGGGAGCCGACAGTTTAGGATCAGACTATTACGAATATTATGACAAAGAACTCGACACTAATGGCTATCTTCATATCCGAGAAAACACAATTTTTATAGATAGACCAGCATTAAATGAACACAAACTTTATCAATTCAATAAGAAAAAAATGGAGTCATTTATTTATGACTTTGAAAAGCTTGTTAAGAGTTAGTGTTATCAGCAATAGGGAAATGTTACAGATAAAATAAGTCTTTTAATAACTATAATTCACATAACAACGGAGGAATAAATATGTTTACAGTAATTAATACAGAAACGAAGAAATACCTTAGAGCAGATTGGGAAGAACAGCGCGGTCAACTATATACGCATGACGTAGATCTAGCTGTCAAGTTTGAGAATTGGCATGATGCTGAAGATATTACAGAAGCAACGGAACAAGTAGTACCTCTGTCTAACGAATAAAAATATAATAAAAGGAGAATTTGAGATGGATACATATATGATAGTTGTAGATGGAAAAGTAAAAGAAGAAATCGAAACCGCTGGACGTTCCAAAGAAGCAATGAGTTTTGTATTGATTGATCGTTTCTATCACTGGAGTATTTTTTCTGCTAATGTGAACATCTATAGTTCTTTAACGGGGAGTGAGTATCATTATGTTTAAAGCTGGGGCATTAAAAGATAATAAGCTGTATGTTAGGAATGATCAGGGCAAGTGGATCGAATTACAAGAAGCAGCGAAACAATATGAACAACATAGAATATTGAAACATACATAATAAAGATAACGTTAATGTGGTCTTTTTAATAAACAAAAATAATGAATATATTGAATATGGTATAGAGATATGTTATGATTTATTTATCGATAGGCAAACATTGTAAAGAAACTAGTAACATAGTATTGTAGAGTTTGAAGAATATTGCGCTATTGCGCAGAGGTGATACAGAATGAGTCAGGATAAAAAGAAGATATTCGTATACGACGAAGCAACTAAAAAGGAAATGGAAGTAGATGTTTCACGCATTGTCGCCTTTCAAGCTAGGACTATTAAAAGGAAGTCATTGTTGGTGGCTTTCATGGATGATGGCAATCAATATATTATGTTGTAGTAAAAGGTTTATTTTATTCATAAAATGAAGGAGTAACAATATGAATGCACAGGATAAGGTTCTGGAGGGGTTTGCTAGAATGTCAATGGCATCTTATGACGCAAAAGAAGCCATTGAAAAACTCGAAAAGGCTCAAGATCACTACAAGGATATGAAGGTTGAAGAATGCGTTCAAAATATATTAAGCTTACTAAAAGAAAATAAAAAACTAACAGAAAGAGATATGATACTATTAATTGGAACTTTAGCAACTGACATTAAAGAGATTTACGTGAAATAACTAATTTATAAGGAGATGAAGACATGAGACTGGTTAAAGGAAAAGCAACAAAGAATATAGCAATGGCCGAGATCTTCAATAAAGAAAAAGGTGATATTTTCTTTGATTATAAAGGTGTTCCTGTCACAAAGGGAATGCTTTATTTAGAAGATAAATTTCTAATGATTGATAAGATGGACAAAATTGAAGATTTAGTAAAAGGAATAAACGAATACCTTGCAGATGAACTTCAAGAGAGACAGGACAGGTTTAAGCTCTTCATTGATGGAAATTTTACACACGATGAAGTACAAATACTAAAGAGGATAGAAGAGAATAAATTGGTTGAGTTAACAGTGAGCGTTCAGACAACTGAAGACGGAATCTCAATTCAATTTGTGTGAAATGACTGTTTTACCTTGAAAATATTTTAAGGAAAGAGGTACTCATATGTCTGAAGCACCTTACGGATATCATATTTTAAATGGAGAAATGGTTGCACATCCATTTGAATCGAAAGTTGTTAGATTAACCTATGGACTATCACAGATTGGACTCGAATCTAGTGATATTCAGTATCTGTTGGAAGAGTTTAAAGTTCCAAAACGTGGTGAAGATTATAACTACGATATCGACGGGAATTTACATGAAATATACGTTGCTGGAGCCAAGCTTCTTATTAATCTAATTCAAGAAAAAATCGATAATGAAATTGTTTATTTGCCCGGAGATAAAGAAAAAACACATCCGATTGTTTCTGCTATTAGTTTAGTAGATATTTTTGATAAATTTGGAGGTTCAGATGAAACTTTGTGAGACGGTTATTCAAAAGTGAATGGTGGTAAGAAAATGAATTGGTTCAAGAAGAAAAAACCTGTTTATGAGAAAACAAGAATAATGGTCTTAGATCCTGACTTGGGATTTGATGTTAGATGGATGGATAATCACATTAATAGCCTAGCTGAAATTATAGGAAACCATCCGATTGGAATGCCAATCAAAGGAACAAGTCTAAGTGTACACTCAGTACCTACTGCTTTAAGTGATGACAAAAGACCAAATATTGAGATTGAAGGCAAACAACTTACAGGAATAGTTGTAATCATGGCAAACGAAGAAGAAAAGGTTGAAGGTGTGAGAAAAATAATTTCAATTTCAGCAGACGAAGTTAAATTTATATTGGATACCTTTGAGTTAAAGTAAAAGATGTGTTTCACAGGGAAGGAGCATAGCTGTGACTGATAAGATTGACCTGTATGTTGACGATCTTAGAGACTGTCCAGATGGCTTTGTGGTGGCTCGTACATACTATGAAGCAATACATATCCTTGAAACCAAAAGTGTCGGCATTCTTACGTTAGACCATGATTTGGGAGAGGACGTAGATGGTAAAGAACTGCCTAACGGATATGACTTGGTGAAGTACTTCTGTGAACATGGATTGAGGGCTGATAAGATATATTTACATACAGACAACCCTGTGGGACGCAAGAACATGCATGAAACGTTGTTAGCTGCTCAGCGGAGAGGTTTTATCGATGAGGATATTGAGATATATCATTATCCTATAACGGTGAACAAGTATTCTGGTAGCTGGTAAAAGGCATGTTTCATAATGGAGAGGAGACCCAGAATAAAATGAAATTAAAGGTTCAGTTCACAAACGAGCTACCATTTATGATTCAACTTCCAAATGGAGATTATTCAGTAAGAACGAGACTAAACCCAACAGAAGAGAAAGATTTTATCCTAAAATTAAGTGATGATGTTTTCAGAGTACATATTAATCCTTTTGGTAGCAAAAAGTCTGCCATGTGTATCGAAGGTGAGAGAGCGGAATTGGAAAGTTACATAATCAATAATCGTATTCCAAATTATGCTTTCGAACCTTGTAAAAGTTATATTAGTTGTACAATTGAGGAGGAACTAGAATTAAAAGATGAACTGTATTTAAATGTCACGAACGACGACTTGATTGATAAAATTAAATCAAAAATGATAAGAGAAGGAATTAAATATACTGATACCATTGATTTAACTAGAATGGCGACAACAGAATTTGGCACCTACAATACAGATCAGGTTTTAGAAGAAAAAATAGATTACGTTGTTAATAGGAGATTGAATGAACTTAGCAGATTAGTTTATCCCTATCATAATGCTTTAAATCAATTCATAAAACAATATTCTTATCTGCGAAATGATTTTTTTGTCGAAACTACAACTATGCATACTCTTAAGGGGACGACATCGAGACAGTTTGTCGATGGTTATTATTATGATTCTATTAAGCATGCTGGAAAAGCACCTAGCATGATGCCATATCAAAAATGGTTACCAGAGATCGATAGTAATCATGTTGAAACATTAAAAGAAAGACTTATAAATGGTTTCGATATTCCACCTACTAAAGATTTGATTATAATGGCTCGCAATCTTGCTGAAAGAGGAGAGTACCGTTCAGCAATCATTAATAGTTCCGCAGCTCTTGAGGTTGCTGTAGAACAAAAAATCATTGAGAAAATGTATTTGAATGGAAACACGCAAGCGGAAATTGATACTTTCTTAGACAGCACAAAGACTAATTTTTATAGGAGATGCGACAGACAATTGAATGAGAAGGCAGGGCAATCACTGGTACGAAACAATCCTACTCTTTGGACAAACATTAATTCCCACAGGAATAGATACCGTCATAAGATTGCTCATTCTTCGCTCATGCCCAATGCGAGGGATACCGAGAAAGTAATTAACGATTTTGAGATAGCCGTAAACTGGGTAGAAGCTTTATAAAATGCAAGTTTGATTAGTCCAATATTAATGCGAATAGTAAAGGAGTATTAATTCATGAAGGCTATGGCAATCGTAAGATCGTCTATCGAATGGAGCATAGACGAACAGCAAAATAAAATAAATCAGTATGCAATATCAGAAGGTATCAATCTTGTTCACATTGTTGTAGTAGCGAGTGATGTAGATTTAGAATTAGCTACCAATAATCTATCAGAAGTTGACGCTGTTATTGTGACCGACGTAACCCGAATTAGTAGAAACAAAGAAACCTTAGACATGTTCAAAGAACAACTTAGACATAATGATACGCAATTGGTGATACTCTCTTGATCTTTATATCTTAAGCGGAAGGGAGAAAAATGGGTTGGTATCAAATAGACTAATAGATAACTTAAAATCTAAACAAAATAAATGGAGCTATAACCAACGCATATGGGTAAGAGGTGCGAGTATTGGATGGATAAAAGGTTATTGTGATGTTAAGGACAAATATGTAGTAGAAAGAATGGTAAATGGAAAATTAGTAGTAAGATTGTATATGTCTGAAAATATTTTAGAGTATGAGCCTTGGGACGAAGAGAAAAAGAAGCAACATAAGAAGCATGTAGAATGTATAAAAAGACAAAAGTTTATAGAAGATTAATTTAGATATTTATGGATGGCAGTTGAAATGTAGTTTTAATTAAAAAGATAGGTGAAATGCAGAATGTATTGTGAGAAGTGTGGTAAGAAACTAGAGGATGTGTTGGAACACGTTAAGCACATCCTCCATGAGTGCAATGGATAAAATACATACAAGTAAGGGGAAGCAGCAATAGTGGACGAGAAGGCAAGAGAAGCACTTAGGAAGGCTGTATATCTAATTGGTATTGGGGAAGGGTTGAAGGCAAGCGAATTGCTGATTGATCTCTGCTGAATCAACCTCTGAACGATGCAGCTAAATAACCGCACCACAAAGTTTGTTTTATAGTGAGTAAAATATAATTTTTATTAAAAAGCCTGCCAATTAAATGGCAGGTTCTTCTTTATGTCCAATGGTTTTTGGAAACCCTAATTGCTCAGCTCTGTGTATAATTTTAATTAATGTGTCTAAATCCTCGCTTGCGATAGGTCTTTCTTTTCTGCCATCACTAATTTCGATTTTCAACTCATTTATTTTATTTGTTTGCATTCGAATTGTTTCCTGCATATTTAGAAATTCCAATCGCAGGTTATTTAGTGCGTCGATTGCTTTATCTATTTCTGTCATATGTTTTATGTCTTCTTTCATAGCTGTGTTGGTATTTGTATTTCTTATTTTTGTATTTATCTTATTATTCATTCTTTCTTCTTTAGCTGCTTTTATTTCATTCCTATAGTTATGTCTCAAAGCACTGTTCCAGCGAAAACCACATGCTGCCGCTGTACGATTTAGTTCTCTCCCAGCCTCCTGAAATGCGGTTAATTGGGTTTTGTTGCTGCGTATATTGGCTATCACTGTTTTGGCTAGTAGATCATCTTCAGGCTGAGTCCAAGCGTCTTGTCGCATCTATATTCCTCCCAATAAATATTCCTTATTGCTATGTATATCCAGTTGTCAAGTTATTTATGCAGTAAAAGACTGAATATATACATGGTGTTTAAATTCCTTGACAGAACAAACGTTCCGTATTGTTTTTTATTATTTTTATTTGTATAATTACCAATATAGAGAGTAAATAAATGAGAAACATAGTTAGAGTTAAAAGTAGAATGTGTAGTTATATATAATAGGAATAATACGAAGATAGCGATAAGAACAACATAAACAAGTTTCAATTATAAGGAGCGTGTACATAATGGCGGTAGCAGTAGAAAGAGTAACGAGAGAAGTAAAAAAAATGGACGTATGGATTGCAAACCTAGGAGAAACTAATGGAGTAAAAACAAACATTCAAAAGGGACAGAGACCTGTGATTGTTATGAGTAACAATATTGGAAATAAATATTCTCCAGTAGTTATGGTAGTCCCTTTATCCGCACAGACTCAAAAAGGAAATCTTCCAACTCATGTACTTTTAGACAAAGATAAATGTGGATTCGATAGACATTCAGTTGCATTGTTTGAACAGATGAGAGTTTTAGACAAAAAAGATTTGGCTTGTAAGGTTGCAAGTATTCCTCATGAATATGAATCAAGTTTGAACAGTACATATAAAGTAGTGGCGGGGATCAACTAAGTAGGATGAGAGTGAAATAAAAGAAGGAATATCCTTCTTTTATTTTCTATTTAAAGTAAGCAACTCTGAAATATCAATTCCTAGTTCATCACACAAGAGAGAAATATTTTTTAAAGAAATTTGCTTAACATCATTATTACACATGTTATTGATTGTAGCCTGTCTGATACCTGTTCTTCTTGAAATTTCCCTTTCGCTTATTTCGAATTTTTTAAGTATAGCTTTAAGATTGATGTCAACCCAAGACATACACATTTCCTCCATTAATTACAAATAGGGGTTGACACGAAATTAGATAAACCCTATAATATAACTCAGGTGATACGAATTTCGTGTCACTACACAACAAGACAAATACACTCCTTATGATTTTGGGCGAAGGGTGTATTTGTCATTTTATTCTAGCAGATTGTTTAATGAAATAACAGTAAAAAATACAACTTTAGAGGACATGTTACTATGAAAAGATATAGTTTAATGAAATTAGCAGCCTATGATAAAGAGCATAACCTGAAGACATGGAAATTTGTAAATATTGAAGCAGAAGAAGCGAACGATTTAAATAACTTTATGGCAAATGGTTTCCGCATATGGGACACTAAGAAAGATGAAGTTGTTAAAACTAACCTAGATATAGCTAAATGGATAGAAGAACACAACAATGAGGAGTGATATAAAATAATGGGGAAAATAATAACAAGACTAATGATTGAAACCGCATACGAATATTCTAGAAAGGTTTTTCATAATGAGATGGATCTTGGTTCTGCGTTAAATTCCATTTCACTGTTATCAGGAATGCACAGAGGAACAGCTCTGTCTCATATCTCCGATTTTTGTTCTATGATGAAGGGTGAGGGATATAGGAGCAAGATTACCGCAGACGCAACAAAATACTATTTGTTGAATATTCATAATGATTATGACAAAGAGTATTTCAATAAAGCCTTAAAAGCAGTAAAATTACATATAAAGAATTATAAAAAAGAGAAGCAAAAGAATCTTATAAGACTTAGGATCGTTGTTGATGAGTTTGAGAAAGAAAAGTTAGTAACAAAGGTATAACTTGAGAGTAAATAATAATCTAATGATGAGCGTGCATATATGTGCTACGCTTATTTTTTTTACTCTTTGATAATAATTATCGCTTATAGTATATTTAGATGGGGGTGTATTATGGGAACTTATCTTTACTTTGTTATGACTTACACGCTAAATAGCGGTATTAAAGGAAGTGTAAACCTATCCACGAAACAAATACAGGACTGGATAGAATCTTATCGTGTTGGGAGTAAATATGTAACCACAGTTGGTAAAGAATACTTCGGATTGAATCCTGAGCTTGTTGCAGATTTTAAAGTACATAATGAATTTTCTGAGCAAAGGGAATATGTAGCAGCAATACAGCAACCAGTAGTAGTAAGTAAGGCTAAAGAGCAATTAGCAGATGCATACAGCCAGCACAAGGTATTGATTCAGGTAGAGTGTAAATGTGGAGCTTCCTATATAGAAGAGTCAGCGTACAAGAGGAATAAATGGGGCTGTAAGGAATGTGGAGATATTGTATTCTTGGATAGCAAGAAGGGTATGGTTGATACAGTGAAGGGTAAAGCTTGGTATATGACCAACAGGTACTTTGTTGAGAGGTGAATTGTAACATGAATATGGAGCTTGAAAATAAATATATAAATGAAGCAAAGTTGGCGGCAAAGCAAGCAGGAGGATACCTCACAGTAGAACTCTTTGATTTTTATAGAAACAAAGAAAAAACTACTACATGGGATACCTACAATAGAAAAGCTAAAACAAATTTTAAAGATTTCTTGAAAAAAGCTGGTATTCCAACAAAAGAAGAATACTTATTAGAAAAAAACAGAATAAAAGCAATCAGTAATTTCAAATTATTAAATGTATTAAATGGGTATGTAGATAAAGTGGATTATGAAGCTGGTAATTTTGAGCCTGCTTGGGAGTATATATCTGACCACTTTGGAATAGAGAAAATATGCAAAGCTGCTGAAGTAAATTTGAAAAACAAATATACAAGCATTGAATCAATGATTGTTGATTTAAAAAATTCCATTAAAAAAATAGGTTACATTCCAACAAAAGTAGAATATGATAGTTTGAAACTAAAACCATCTTCTAGTGCAATGAACAATAAGGGGTTGAGTTGGACAGAAGCAATGAAAAAAGCAGAATTTTCTCCAAAGAAAGTTGGGGAAAAAGTATGTGAATACGAAAGATGTTATTCGCAGTTTCTTTTTATTGAAGGAAAGAAATTCTGCATCACTTGTGAGAATAAAATAAAGAATGAAATTCTAAATAAAATCGAATTAATGAATACAAAAGACTTAAAAGATGTGACTAAAGTTCTGGTTTTGGAAGGTAATAATCACAATTTGTTAGATAAACTTAGGAAAAAATGATCGTGTATATTTATTATATTTATGTGTTATAATTCTTTAATAAAGGAGTGTATCACATTTGAAAACTGACCGTAGAGAAGTAGAAAAGATAATTACTGAGATAATTGATGAACATAAGACAAGTAGAAAGAAGATACTTAGTGTAAATGACAGATTAAACTCACTAGGAGTTCCCTATGGAACATTAAACGAGATTATTTTAAAAAAGAAAAGCATTGAAGAGGTTAGTCTACCCTTATTATGTGTCTTTACTGAGTGCATTAATAGTGTTTTTGGTGGTATAGATCCACTTGAACATTTTACAGCGACTGAAATTAGAGAAGCAAAAGAAAGTGTAGCATCAGAATTTGTTAGTGAAACAATAAGTCTACCTTTGACTTTTAATGCAATACAAATTGACGAAAAAGCATATTCTTCAAAAATATCAGCCAAGCTTCTAAATAAGATGTTTGAATCGCAGATGATAATATACGATCCAAGGTCTCAAAGAGGATTAAAATATAAAGGCAATCGCAACGATGGAATTATTGAAACGCCTATTGTAAATCAGTCTTCCGTGAGAACTATTGCTAATAAACTGGTTGCGAATGACTATTTAACTGATACCATAAGATTTAACGTTTATAACTTTGAATCAGAACCAGTAACTTGGATTCCGAAAGAAGACGAGTTTGGACAATTAATTATAAACAAAGATGCTACTATAAGTATATTGGATGGTTTTCACCGTTTGCAGGCTACTGTCAAAGCAATGAATGAGAAAAATGATTTAAATTTTAATTTTGAACTATCGATTAGAACTTATGATCAGCAAACTGCCTCTAAATTTTTTGGTCAGATAAATACAATCAACATTTTAAATAAAGACAGAAAGAAAGAACTTTCTGCTACTGGGCGATCTGCTTCTGTTGTAAAAGAATTACAAACCAACCAAGACAGCGAACTTAAAGGTATTCGAATTGCCTCTACAACTAAGCCAAATACTGCTGTTGGGCAATTGACAACTTTCAGTATCTTAAATTTAGCGATTGAAAGAACATTTAATCCTCAGACGTATCTTGATTATCAAAATGTATCTCACTATCTTGTGAAATATTTTGGTATTTTGATAAGTTTGTATGTGGATGCTTTTTTGGAAAATAGAGAAAAGTATGATAAGAGCTATATAAATCACCCTTTAATGTTTTTTGGATATACAGTGATCGCTTATAAAATGTATCAAAAAGATAATCAAAGCATTAATCCACAGGAGTTAAATAAAATAATTGATAGTCTTGATTTAAGTAACGATAAAACACTTATAGATTTATTTGAGGCTAAAAGAGCTTATTCGTCTACTCGCATTCAAGGGGACATACTAAAACATTTTGAAAATATAATCAAAGAGGTGTAACAAATTGAATAATATATATGGGGATAGCCTATATAATCCAGAGATCAAAAAAAGATTTTTAAGTGAATTTAGAGAAAACACTCGTAAAAACTACGAAGGAAAATTAAAACGTGCAAGCAGAGTGGAAATGAGATTGGAAAAAGACCTTTATGATTTTACATTGAGTGAATTTGAAGAGGTTATTTATCTTCTAGCTCCAACAAAGTTAAGTAGTGCAATGAATTATGGGTCAATTCTCAGGAAATACGTTGAGTGGGCAAGTGCGCAAGGGCTTAGAAAAGATAAAATGAATCCACTTGCAGCAATGAAAGGGAAAAGCGACTTTGAAAAATTTGTACCACAACAAACATTAATTAAAAAAGAGCATTTAGACGATGCTTTATCTGAATTGGATAGTTATAGAGATATAGCGATAATTCTATCAATATTTGAAGGTATTCTGGGTAGAAACAGTTCTGAAATAAGAACCTTAAAAGTGGAAAATATCGATAAGGCTAATAATAAAATAAAATTAACAAATGTAGACCGCTATGAAACAACAGAAAGAGAAATTATTGTTAGTGAATATTTAATTAAATCTCTTTTAGCAGCCGATAAAGAAGAAGTGTACAAATCCAATTTTGGTGAAGGTAGCAAAAGAAAAGATACTTCCAAATTAAAAGACAATGAATATATAATAAAGAGCACGAGAGGAGAAGAAGTTAAACAGTCATTAATAACATTTGTTGTTACAAAGTTTGGTGAAAAACTGAATAGGCCAAGTTTATCTCCAATCGATATAAGAAATTCAGGCATGTTAGAAATGGCAAGAATAGAATACCTTCGTGATAACAAAAAATCTTTAGATCGTTCAGATATTCATAAGATATGTAAACAATTTAATGTTGGTTTGCGTGATGGTGGTATAATCAACAGTACAATGTATACTCAAGATTTCCTCAATGAAGAAACCATAAAAAGAGTTTATCCTGAAGTAGAATAAGTATTTCTTATTCTACTTTTTTTATGGAAAATTGTGTTGACATCAACATAAACGCATGATATATTTACATTATAAATTCATTATATTTAATTATAAGAACGTGAGGGCAAACATGGAAACAGCTAAATACATAATATTCTCAATGTTGGATGGAATGGCGATTTTTATTTTTGGATTTGGTATGTATTCGGTAAAAATAAGAGATTATTGGATACAATTTATCGTTTCAAGCCTGTGTATTTCGGTGGGTTCCTACTTATATATGGAATATGGTTTTCCGAATAGGATTGCTCCCGTGACAAACCTTATATGCATGATTCTTTTTCTTGTAATTTTATTTAAGTTATCCCCTCTTTCATCACTGAGAATATCGGGAATTAGTTTCTTAGTGCAGATGATTTTACAAACTTTAACTGCTGTCATACTCGCATTAACACTAAAAATTGATTTTTTTACAACAACAAAAGATTATGGAACGTTGATTCAATTTTTAGGTGACTCAACAATGATCTTAATAAGCCTTGCATTAAGAAAACGATCTGTTTTCTTTACAACACTGCCGTATCAATATACTTTGAAATTCAAAATTAATGTCTCTAATGTTGTATTATTCATTATTTCTCTGATCGGAGTGTCTGTAATGACAAAGCCAACTTTCGATAATATGACTATTAGCGTAGTTTTTTGGATAATAATATTTGTCTTACTGATTTTTATAGAAAGAAGAAAGGAAATTAAAAATGAATATGATTAATCAGTTGGCTGATAAATGGAGTATTGCAGCTAAAAGGAAATATCCTGATGAATTACCGTCACAACAAATAGTAAGGTATACAATTAAATTTATTATATCGAATACCATTCCAATATTTATTGTTTTAATAGCATCAATGTTGCTGGGGATTACCAAAGAAGCAATACTTGCACTAATTGGTTTTTCATCAGTAAGAATGTTTTCAGGTGGGTTTCATTTTAAATCAGCAGAAATGTGTATAGTTTTTTCATCTCTTGTTATAATTTTAATTGCATTGTGTGGCAATTATTTCGATAATTATTCTTTCGCTATGTACCTAGCGAGTATAATATTAGTAATGTTGTATGCACCAAGTAAGATCGAACAGCAAACAAGAGTGAAACCAAAAAATTTTAAATGGTTTAAAATTATATCTTTAATATTAGTTACGCTAATATATACGATTAATATTCCAGTTTTGAATTTAGCAGCTTTAGTACAAAGTCTCCTCTTGATACGCTTGAGAGGAGGTGAAAAGGTATGAAATTGAACAAACTTATGCTGATTGTTGGTAGTTTTTGCTCTCTGCTGGCTGTAACAGTAGTAAGCACTGCTAGTTGGACGTTGATCCATGGAGAAGCAGTGCCAGAAGAATTGAAATAAGATATTTGGTGTCTCGTTCTTCTTTTGGGAGGCGAGACACCAAATGAATTATGAGGTGAAAAAATTGAAATCAACGGATACTATAAAAGTAGTTAAAAAGATAGGTGACAAAATAGACGAAGTAGCAATTATGCTGCCAGTATCTGAAATTCAAGGATTTAGAACTGAAAAGAAAAGTGGAAGAACTGGGCAAACAAGAATTGTATACATAACAGATATGGGCGAGTATATCGATGAAACAAGAACGGAACAGACGATGCGTTTATTTGAGAATATTGAAGGCTTCGTAAGAGTAGGTAGAGGGAGCATGGCTGACGTTACTAAAATTGATGAAATTGATGAAAAGGTATATGAGATATACTTTGATAAAAACAAAAAAAGCTTTGTAGAGATAGCTGCGGTACATTTAACCAATGTGAAAAAAATGCTACAAAAATTAAGAAACAATAAAAAATAAGAGTTATTTTTGGATTTATGTTGCTTATGCCTTTTGGCAGTAGTATAATCAAAATAAATACGAACATAAGTTCCTGAATAAAACGATTCGACAAAAAGTGACACACTATATGGACGTTTTTCCAGTATATTGATTAAGTCAATATATTTAGACATGGTGTGTAAAGTTGTTGCCTAATTATAGTAATCTCGTATAATAAAAGTATAGAATTCGACAGCAAGGAGATAATGCTATGCAGCAAGACGAACTAATTTATCGGCTTGATATACCTAAAAGCGCCACAATAATAATTAAAAAAATTGAGTTCCTTTTGAGAAGTGACTCTGACAGACAAAAAATGTATTTATTTTGCAATGGTAATCCTGGCTCTGAATATATTTATCTCTCAGAAAAAAGAAAACAGTTGATCAATGAAGAAGGATATAAGGACAAGAGTGAGTTTATTGTTGATTATAATGATAATAATATCATGGCACTTGAGAGATTATGTCAAGAAAAAGTTGATGGTTTTAAGTTAGCTAGATTAAAAGTAACAGATCCAGAAACATTATATAGCTTGTATGAAAAAAATAAATACTCAAATTTGCTACACTTAGCCTTGTCTTAGTTGCATAGCCATTGCCGAGCGTATGGTTCGGCTGATTACATACTTTATAGCTAGAAATAAAAATGTATAATGATTATACAATTAAAAATAATGAAATACATTGACTATAATGAGTAAGCGTGTTATATTTAATTAGCAAGGTAATCGACGTCATAAAAGAATACTTTTATCAAGATAGACTGTTACCAAAAGGCAATGAACAAGGGTCTTTAGCTCAGTTGGTTAGAGCGGTCGGCTCATAACCGATTGGTCGGGGGTTCAAATCCCTCAAGACCCACCAAGAAAATAACACACAAAAATGTGTGATTATATAGATAAGATATAACTGAAAGGAGATGTCAAAACATGAACAGGTCTTACGATAGCGGATTTACTTAGTTTCAATGTAGGAGCTAAAATAACTCTTAAAGAAGTACATACAATAATAACGCCAAGTGCGATTATATAGATGCAATACATCTCACTTAACAAGGTGGTGATATGAATCAAGAACAAGTTGAGAAGCCCTCCTTTTTATGATTGATTAGACTTAAATTAATCAAATAAAAATAATCAAACATAAAAAGGAGAAATAATATACATATGGCAGACTATAAGATTAAAGTGAACAAGAAGCACGGTGGCAAAGAATTTAAAAGCGCATTTCGATTTATCGGGAAAGTAAGTGAGATTAGCAAAAAGGATCAAGAAACAGACAGTTGGGTTAAACAGCCTATTTATCAACAAACAACTACGAAAACAAATAAACAACGTAGAGTACTGCAATTTGAAATTGAAACAGCATTGAGTAATCGCCTTCGAGTGGAATTGTCGGGTATGGAACAGCAATGGGCTTATCCTTATAGTAGTACACATAAAAAACCTCACAAAGTAGCTTGGGCTGACAGAAATAACAAAGAAGCTTTTCCAGACAATACATATCATCCGATTGAAGTAGATTGGGATAAAACAGAGCGGCTTGGTGAGTTGATTAAAGTAGACGAGTGGTATGAAGTAAGAGGACAATATCAATTTGATGTCTTTACTCCAGACAGTGGCGAGGAAAAGGTTTATCTGAAACGCATCATCAATTCTGTTCGCCCAATCAAAGATGGCCTGATTGTTAACGATGATGGCACAACTCAAACAGTTAAGCACTCTGGAGAAGAATTTGATTACATTACAGATTTTAATGATGAAAATTTCAGAGAAGTAAATTACTTTACAATGCAACTTGGTATTCGAAGCACTTATCAAGAAGAAGGTGGAGATACAAAAATAAACGGACTATTTCTTGATTATGGGAAAGAACGTTCTGAGCCAAAAGATGTTGAATTGATTTGTTATCAAACAGAGGCAGCAGAAGGAAAGATTTCAATGGCAGATGCATTTGCAAGTTTGAATACATATGATTTCATCGAAGCAACAGGACAAGATAATAACCGGGCAACATTTGCCTACGTAGATGTAGTGGAAGAACTAGCTTCGGACGATCCTTTTAGTAGTGTAGATAGTACTCAAAAAGTAACAAGAAAAGAACGTGTGACAAACGGAGACAAAAAGGGACTTGAAGTAACCAGTTATGTCCAGGGAAGCCTTATGCGTGAACTGCTTACTGAAGAAGAGGTCAAGAAGTCTGCTGTTTTGACAAATGAAAATCCATTTGGTGGCAGTGTTGCAAGTGATGATCCGTTTAACCAAACAGCCAATCCATCCGATGATCCATTTACAGCAAATAGCGATGATCCTTTCGCGTGAGAGTAGATTTTTACAATTTATTAGAAAACGGTCTGTGTGTAAAAGCGCAGACCAAACATAAATACATATAACAGGGAGAGATTCATTTAATGAGTTGGAGAAATAAAGTTGTAGGTAATACGCCTAAAGTTGAGCTGCATTCTATCACAAGTCTGGTTGCAGGTACGTATAAAACAGGAAAAACGCGACTTTGGAAAGAACTAACTGAAATGCACTACAAAAATCCAGTAGAAGAAACACTGCTTATCGCATGGGAGCCAGGATTCGAGACTTGGGAATTGGAGGAGAACGTTCTACCTATTTTTGAAGAAGGGTCGGACGAAGATGCTTGGAAGCAATGGGAGTTTTTTAAGAAAGACGTGGTTCCCGGTCTCGTTCAAGAAGCAAAAGAAAATAAAAAAGTTAAGTTGATCGGATTCGATACGGCAGATCGTTGTATTGATGCAGCAACGGCTTGGTTACTAAAAGATAGAGCAAAAAAATATGGTGTCGCTCGACTTGTTTCATTGCAAGAACTAACTGAAGCTTCTAAGGGGGCAGAGAATGGATACACTGCACTCTATGATGAAATGAAAAAGCCTATCGATGCTCTTAAAGCAGCTAAATATGGAATTATGGCAATGGCATGGACTAAGGAAAAAGAAACTACTCTGTATAATGGTATGAAATATAATTCTGTCGAACTTATGATGCATCAAACAGGAAGAAAGATCTTTGAATCTCAAGCAAGATTGATTTGCTGCCTATTTAATGAAGTTGTTGTTACAGATAAAGCAGGTAGTGAAGTTTCAGAAAATGTTAAGACTAAAGCAGGAAAAGAAAAAGGGCACAACTTTCATGAAACTCGTACGGTGATGGTTTTTAGACCAACTGAGTATATTTCTATCGCTGGTGGAAGCTATACAGATCTACCAGAAGAGCCAGTAGAGTATAGTGCAGAGAACTTCATGAAGGTGTTTGAGAAAGCAGTTAAGGGGCAACTTAAAAAAACAAAGAAGAACATTGAAGAACTGAAGGTAGAACAAGAACAAGAACGTAATGAACAAGCTAAGGAATTTGCAACACAAGAGGTAGAGAAACTAAATGCTGAAGATTTAATTAATCAAATTAATCAACAAAAAGAAAGATATACTAATGATCAACTAACAAAATACATTGTTCCTGAATTCAAAAAAATTCTTGGAACAGCAGCATACCCAACAGTTTCAGATGTGGATGGTCTTACCGAAGCACTTAAATTAATTACCGAGTTCCAGTTGCCAGCTTAATACATAGCTCCAGTAAAAGACAGATTTTATTATAAATAGAAGTCCATATGTACGAAGTCAACTGTTTTACAATGACATATGGACTTAAAAGGAGTTTTTAAATGATAAGAATGAGCAAAGATTTGGCTATTGGAATCTTAAAACAGAAGAATTTTGAAGCAAAAAGTGACCTGAGTATTCGACCAATTACAAAGATGAATTTTATCAATACTGATGGAGAAAAAGATTGCGTGTATGATTTCTCTTTAATTATTCAAAGAGGCATAATGAGCGATGAATTAAAGGAATCATTGAAATATGGGCAGACTTTAACCAGCAATCTACAGAAGGAGTTAGACTCCTATATTATTGAGTATACTTACAGCAACGAGTTGATTCTTAACAGTAAAGAGGTTTCAGACTTATTGAATATGGTAGATCTTTTGAAGAATAAGAAAGCTAAATCAATACTTGTTAAAGAGGGATATATTAAACCTTCAATTAAATTTTATGAATTTTAATTTATAGATTTTTATGTGTAACAGCCTCACATAAAAGTGGGGCTTCATACTAAAACAGGAGCGTGATACGTTGGGTGAGCTAATCCTCTCTCTACTATTGGCGCTATCAGTATGGAACAACACTGAAGCACAAAGTGTCAATCAAGTACGAGAAATGAAAAACACGACTAATACCAAGGAAGAAACACAGATTGCTAAGTTGGATAAGATCAAACAAGTAGATACATATAGATGGGATCGTTTTGAGTTAACAGCATACACCAATAATCAAGGCAGGAACGTACACAACAAAGATTATGGAAGGACAGCTTCAGGTAAAATGACCAAGGCTGGTGAAACAATAGCTGCTGACTGGAGGGTGCTGCCTAAAGGTACAGTAGTTTATATAGATGGTGTAGGCAGAAGAGTAGTGCAGGATAAAGGTGGAGCTATTAAAGGCCATAAGATTGATGTGTATGTCAGAACAGAAAGTGAAGCAAGACAATTTGGTAGAAAGAAACATGTAAAAGTACGAGTGATTAAGTGGGGAGAGAATAAAGATCGAAAACAATCAGGAACAGCGAATTGAGAAGATTTGTGGTGAGGTTGAGTCGCTTCTAAAAAGAAAGAACCATGATTACGGAAATTCTTTTAGTATCCAGTTTGAGAAATATGGAATTCTAAGTGCACTAATCCGCATGGACGATAAAATGAGAAGACTTGAAAACTTGGTTCAAGGAAGTAAGGCTAAGGTTGAAGAATCAATTGAAGATACATTACTTGATCAAATCGGTTATGGAATACTCGCTTTAGTTGAATTAAGAAAACAGAAAGAGGGATTGAATGGCTAAGAAAGTATTAGCTGTCGATCAGGACAATGTTATTGCCGACCTGCTCAGTGAGTGGGTACGGCGTTACAATCTTGACTACAGTGATGATTTACACCCAGATCAAATTAACGCTTGGAATTGGCATCATCTATGCAAAGAAGAATGTGGGATTAAAATTTATAAATATCTTGATGAACCTGACTTCTTTTATAACCTGCCCGTAATGGAGGGATGCCAAGAAGTACTGAAAGAATTGAACTACAATTATGATATCTACATTGTGACAGCTCCATTCAACTTGAACAATGTTGTGCCTAAATATAAATGGCTGGTAAAACACTTCCCTTTTTTAGATGAAAATAAATTTGTATTTACAAGGGACAAATCTATAATAGCAGCCAATTATTTAATTGACGATAAACCTAAAAATTTAGAGAATTTCAAAGGGAATAAGATTCTGTATAATGCACCACACAATCTTGACGAGAAGCGATTTTTTCGAGTAAACAACTGGAATGAAGTTAGAGAAATTTTGTTGGATTGGAAGTGATAAAGTGTTGCCATTTAACTTTGAACGATTATCCGAATTATATAATTACTTGGAAATTGAGGATATTGATTATGGAGAGCTTCAAGAGTTACGCGATAAGATTTACGACTTAAAACAAATTGTTGAAGATAAAATGGATGTATATTGATGAGCAGAACTAAGACGATTAAATACATAAATGAAACTTCCGTTGATGAGATGGTTAAGCAGGTAAAAGCTAAAGGATCAAATATTAATCAGGTTATTGAAGCAGCCAAGGAGTCAAGGACTCAGTATGGGTTAAAGGTGCAGGAATTTATCGAACGACTAGGTGAGGTAGAGAGTGATGTATAAGTGGATAGCATATGGCTTAACTATGCCTAAGGATATTCTTCTTATCGACAAAAATAATGACGATATATGGGCATCACATGATAAAGCTTTAGAATATCTAAATGATAATCGTATAGAATTTGATACTTTGAGTAATTATGACCCAATGATAGACGTGGATATTGACCTGATGTTGGTAATAGAAATTTTGTAAAACCTGTATTTGATCGGAAGAGGAGAGATAAGATGAAGTTTATTCAAAATGAACCTGAGCTAGTTGAATTAGAAACAGGGGACTTGTTGATTGACGAGGATTCTGGAGTATATATCATTGCAGAGGATATTGAAGAAGATGAGTATCCCATTGTATTGGTTAATATTGAGACCGGATATATAGATAGCGCTTATCCGTCAATTAGCTCTGTTTCAAAAAATAAAAATTTCTCCAGACATATCAAAGGAAGTAAATTGGTACTATCTGAAACTCTATGAAATAGATCTTAGTGCTATCAGTAAGGGGTATTTAGTTTTTTGAGGAAGGAATGCGAAATTTATTTTTCATTGAACTAGCCATTTAAATAAAAAGATCATATGTGAGACGGTGGAATAAGGATGTGTTTGCGATGGATATCATTGACGCTATTCAGAGAATAGTAAATGAAGTCGTTGAAAATGAGTATAGACACGATGAATGTCCACCAGAGTTTATAGTAAGTCTATTGTATGAAAAGTCTGTTGAACTTGATGAACGATCAGACAAGGATCATAAAATTATCTTAACAGTTAGACATTTGGGATCGTGCTTTAGTAAAGTGATTTTCCTCAAGTAACTCAGGTGTTTGGGTATGACTCCTTAAAAGAAGAGATGAAATACATGTATAACAGAACTATGTAAATGTGAGGTGTTTGTGTGGATGAGTTTTTGTTTTACTTAGCTGATGCCAAGCACAGTATGTATGATAAATTATACGGCTCAAATAGGTTTGTTTATTCAGAAAATGACTGCAATGAGCGAATTAAACTCATACATAAGTATGAAATGCTGTTGGATGTTATATCAATGTTGCCACCAATAGAGCAAACAAATATACAGGAAATCATTAAAGGGTTTTATGAAGAGTAGATTTTAATTTTGATGGAGAGGATGCGCTATTTATGGCTACGCCTATTGATGGATATGCAAAAGTAGTAACTGATGATATAGGAAATGTAATTCACGTTTTCGATTATTATTTCAATAATGATAATCGTTTTAAAAAGTTTACAGATCAAAAGATTATCCAGTTAATTCATAATACAGGAATTGCTAACTCAGAACTTCTGGTAACGTTACTACATTGGCAATATGATGACAATGAAGGGTTGGATATCTATGAACAGTTTGTGCTTAAAGCTAACTACAAAGAGAGTTTAATTGATGAAGTCGAAATTAAGAAAGGTTTGATCGGGGATTGGACTTTTGAAGTTGGTGATCCTTTGGAGCCAGAAAAATTTACTTTCAAGTGGACGTAAGACGATTGTATGAAAAAATTTATAAGGAAGACTACCCAGTAAAATAAAGATTTTAATGAAATGTAACTTCAACAAATATGCGAGGTTAAAACCTCCTCAAATATATAAAAATACTCAAGGAGGTCTTATACAGTTTTAAATATTAATAAGTAACCCATCCAGCATAAGTGACTGTCCAAGTGTAACCAGTTTGTCCATCAACTGAACTCAGCGTTAATGTTCCACGATATGGATCTACGTTATAACTAGTAGTTGTTGGAATATCTCCAAGGGTAGGGAACTGAGACTTTGGTAAAACAATTTGCCAAGTGATATATTTTGTCGCAGAAGGAGTTACAACACTTGCCGTTGATACATTGTTGGGGTTTGCTGTTTCAGTGCTTGCAGCAAAAGATGTTGATCCAAGAGTGAAACACGCAACAACAGTCAACAAGCCAACTAAAAGTTTCTTTTTCATCTCAATCATCCTCTCTTATTTGGGATACAGATCTATCATAGAGAAAAAATTACCATAAGTAAACAATAGTTTGAAATAAATGTAACGATAGTGAATATAATGTGAACAACATATTAAAATTAAATTATATCGTGTGTGAAATTGATATTTCATCAGGAAAGGAGAGATTTATCTGAGCGTTCAAAGCGCAAAACATTTTATTGAGCAGCAGTTAGACTACTACGAAAACTTTATTTCTGATTTAGAGAGAGAAAAGGAAGATTTGGGGCATAAGTTGGAGTTAGTTCAAAGTCGAATTGAAATTTACAAAGAAAAGTTCTCTGATTATAGAACAATATTAGATCAATTAAAAAGCGATGTGTAAATAAAATCGATCTTTGATCAAGAATAAAGACAAATATGTGAGAGTATATGCTTCAAAAGTCAGAGAGAGTTGAAGATTGGGAATTGGAGGATAACGGTGAAAGTTAAAGCAGATGTGTCTGTCAGTGCAGGGTACAATGGGGACTATAAAATTGACTCACTAAAAATTAAAGTGGCATTCAAATGCCATGGAAAGTTTAAGAAGATCAGACTAAAAAAATATATTATTATACATGATTGGAGTAACGAATTGCGAAGCTCATTTCTTGAAAAATGTGTTGAATTGATCGCTAACCAAGAACTAATTATAAACTATGCAAAAGAAATGATTAGAGAGTACTTTGAGGGAAAAGAAGAGGTATCGCTAGAAAGAGATTTAGAGATGAATCTAGGTGCTTCGTTGAAGTCAATTAATAAAAATAAAATACATATTGAAGTAAATATTTGATGAAATCAGCATTTCATAATGATAGGGTTTTGAAATGGAGGGCATTATGCCGACTAAAAAAAGTAATCATAAGCATGAATACGAATTGCTTGAAGTCAAAGAAGGAAATTGGTTCACTCATGAAAAAAGATGTAAGATCTGTGGTCATTTGAATAGTCGTTTGAAGATAGAACAAACAGAAACACGATGAAATGAAACTTTTACACTGAAAGGGGAATGTACAAATGAAGAGTATTATAAAGGCAAGAACTACTAAGAAAATTTATTATATGGAGAGAAGTCAGCCTTTAAGTTGGTGGGGTTATTCTATTGGGATCGGCGACTTTAAATATAATGATAAATCGGATAATGATGGTCGTTTAGGATTTAAAAAGACAAAAGATTTAGAACTCATTACACTTAAAGAAACAGACCAGTTCCATAGGTTATTAGACAAGGGTGAAAGTATAAGTATTGAGGGAAATCATTATGAAATAGCTGAGGTTGTCCATGGGGTTGATGGGATAATGGAGTATTGGGTAGATGTTGAATATGACGATGAGAAGAGTAGAGATAAGGCATTGAAAGAAATCGAATTAAGAGGGGCTTTTCTTGAAGGCAGAAAAGTAGAAAGTGAAAAAGTTAAACTGATAAATACAGATCATATAGTATCATCGGTACTGCACGAAGAGGCTACTGCCTCAAAAAAGGCACGAAAAATTTTAAATAAACTTAAGAAAGCGAGATCCAAAAAATAATGAGTCTAACAGCAATTGAGCGTGAAACAGTATGTGTCTGTAACGATGAAACAAATGAGTGGGAAGTGTATAGTTGCTCACCTAAAACAATCACAAAAATCAAAAAGGCTGGTTTAGAGCTGCTTCGAGTTGATGCAGATGGTGGTCACTACTTCAAGGGTGATTATGGACAGGTTTCATTTCGTACCAAGAGTAGTGGACGTAACTGGACACCCGAACAGAGAAAGGCTGCTGCCGATAGAATGGCTAAAGCTAGATCAAATAAAAATACATAGGAAGTGGTTTAATGAAGAAATTAAAAGAGATTTTGTTTGGTTTAGAGAATTGTGAATCTTTATCGATTGATGCCAAATACATAGGAAATTTTAGTGTTACTAATGTTAGAAAAAGCATTATTCGACATTATGGCGACATTAGATTTATGGATATATGCGATACTTTTTCAATTGTTGTTAATAAAAATGCAAATACAGACTATCAAGTGTTTGGTGTGGAAGATGAAGGTTTTAAACAAAACACCTTTGACCGTCTTACTAGTGGTGATATTGTTGTTATCGATATTGTGTACGATGATGACTCAAAGGATGAGATATATGTCCATTGGGAAGGTGAAAGTGATTATTCAAACGAAGCTCAAAAAACATACATAGGTAAACTTGGAGATTTATTCATAGTCATATCAAAGGAAGAAACAGTAGAGTCGATTTTTGAAGATTGGGGAATTGATAGTCAAGATGGATACATGGATTTAATGTGGAGATCTAACCAAAAAATACTGTGAAATAAGAATTTTATATAGAAAGGAAATGCTAAATTGAGAAAAGATAAAAATAATAAAAACATAAACGAAGAAAATTTAATTGAACTAAGAGATCTGCGAGACGATCATGTATTCCGAGATAATGTGCTTGAACGCTTTAGTTTCTTTGCTACTCTAGGTGACAAAAACGAAGTTACTATTGAGACTATTTCGAATTATTATGAAACAAGCATTGAAACTGTTAAACAAGTTATTAAAAGAAATAGAGAGGAGTTTAATGATTATTCAGAAGTTAGAGTACTAAAAGGTAAGTCATTAGCTAAATTTTGCGAGGTACATAATGTACCTGACAAAATTGTAGGAAGCAAAACAAGAAGCTTAATGTTATTAAATAGAAGAGGTATGCTTAGAATTGGTATGCTGCTTAGAGATAGCGAAATAGCAAAATCAATAAGACATTATTTATTGAACATTGAGCAAGTATCATTAAAAGAACAAAAGGAATGGGCAGTACAAAGAGAAATAGCACGGATTGAACGTGTTCAACTGACAGATGCTATCAAACACTATTTCATTGGTGGATTAAAAGATGGATTTGAGTATTCAACATTTACGAACTTAGTCTATCAGATTATTTTTGATTCTAACGCAAAGAAAATGAAAGAATACTACGATCTGGATAAGAATGATAATTTAAGAGATGCGCTTTCTACGGAAGACTTGAGAAAAGTAGTAAAAGTAGAAAAGACTATTGCTTCGTTGTTATTGCTGAAAAAGAGCTATAAAGAAATTAAAGAAGAATTGTTGATACATAAAGAACGATTTTTAGACGATTTATATTATTAATAAAATCGCAATTTTAGTTGAAGCAAATAGAAGCAATGCTAATTGCTTAGAAAGGAGTGGTTATATTCTTGGTTAACTTTTTTACTGGCACACTTCTTTTTATCATTGATTTTATTAATGTATTGGTAATTTACTGCGTGATAGGTCTTCTATGGACGATTGCAGAAAAAATATTTTATGGCACAATCACACCTAGAACTATCGACGATATTGTAGCTTTTATTCTAGCTTGTTCTATTTATTTGAATCTAATCAAATAGAAATTTGATTAAAAAGAGCAGCCTTACAGACCGCTCCCTAGAGAATAGTGTGTCTCAGTTCATAGTGACAATGAATAAGGTTATCGGGGAGGGCATATCCATGAGGAACTCTTGCAAAAAAGTAGATTAAGGTATCCACTTCGTTCTCAGTTAGTTCGTGAGACGTTGACTTAAATACGGTACTCATAAACTTCAAAAACCTCTGGTTTGGCTCTGAATTGGGGAATGCATACATGCGATAAGAAGATTCGTGCCAGTTTTTAATTATAAGGTCATCATGTCCAAATGACCTTAGATGAAGAGCTGTGATCAAAGTGTCCGCTAGAAATATGTTAGCATTTAATTTCAGTAACAATTTAATTACAGTTGATGGTATCTTGATTGCAGTATTTTTTCTACTATTTAATAAGTAACGAGTGCCGTCAGAAAAATTGATTTTTGATTTATCAAATTCTTTGAGTGGCTTAGGAGAGAGCACCATTAAGTTACCACCTTTAGTGAGAGTTAGTATTTATATTATAGACTTCTCATTAAATAAAGCACAAGTAATTGTATAAAAGAGGACTTTTATTGAGTCAAGATTATACAACAAAGTTTTAATTCTTTTAAAGTCTATCTTTCAAAAAGCTGGGAAAAAGGATCACTCTTCCTAAGTCGAACAAAAACAACATGAAAAAGACCACCTTATCATAAAGGTGGTCTAGATTAGAGAATTATTAATTGGAAGTTGTAATGTTCACATTCAATGTTCCATCTATTTTTTTAGCATTAACTTTAGCTCCCAATACTTCAGAAACAATTCGCAATGGAACTTGAATGCGAGTTGCCGGACTTTGCGGTGCAACAAGCAAGGTTTTCTTTTCACCATTGACATACGCAATTTTGCTACCGACCGCTAATTTAATTACAGTTCCGTCTTTCGATTGGATGGTGACTTGTTGCAAAGCTTTATTCCAATCTGTTACTTTGCCACCTAAATTTTCAGAAACAAAACGAAGAGGAACAAAAGCTGTATTTGTAGCATTATCAATATACGGAGGCGCATCTGAATTAGTTCCGAAATTAACAGGAACATTGTTTACCTCCACATTAATTGTGTAATTATAAGGATGTTTTGTTGCACTGGCTTGTACGCTTAATGCAAGTGAAAAAATAAGAAACACAGAAACCATAAAGAATCTTTTCATGATGTCTTTCTCCTTTTAATTCAAAGTACAATCAATTTACTGAAAAGACATATCTTTCTGACTGCCCTGACGTGGTATAATCTATTTTTCCTCCATGAGTCCATACATCGTTGCTTAATCCGGAGACACTACTTGGGTAAACTGAACTGGAACTATTGTTAGTTAGAAATTTCATATTGTTCCAAATAGCAGGTGTAGTGTATCCATAGTGGAATGGGCTGGTGGTTGAAGTGGCAGAGCCCATAGCTATTGCAGTTAGCCGCTTAACTGATCTACCTGTACTTCCTAACCCATTAAATCTAACAACATAAATATCCGAGTAATTTATTTGCTCTCTAATGGTGAGGGTTGAGTCTGTTGAGTAATAATATACTTTATAGCCGTTAATTTTGTCACCACCATAGAACTTTTTAGTTGTATCATAATAATATTTTCCACTACTAGGTTGTGGTATGCCATTGGTATTTCCTGAATCAACAGTATGATTTGATTTTGCATGGAACATTGGATACCACCCAGCTGGAGTAAACTGAGAAGCAATTCCTTCAAATCCAACTTCAGCTACTCCATCAACACCAGTGTATAAGTAGGCTGCCTCTGAATATTTCAAAGCATCAGTGATATTATAAGTTGGCAAAACAACAGAGTCTGCAACTACGCCATTATATATTTTATTAGTGTTACTAGCGGGAGTTTGAAGGCGATGGAATGCCCCTGTTTCTTTGCCTGCTGTGTTTCCTTGATTACCTAAGTAAGATTGTGTAGAGATTCTTTCATGTGGTTCAGTTCCGTATGTAGATTCTGTAGTTGTGATTTCTCTTGTTTCAAAGTTTGATCGGATATCGCCTTTATCGGAGGAAGTTGCGTTAATTAATTCTCCATCTGAATCGAAGTCTAGAAGAACAACTTCTGCATTTTCTAATTTTTTGATGTTTTCCTTTGTGGTTTGACTAATGCTAGAACTTTCTGTGATGTTGTCTAAAGTTTTATCGAATTCCTTATTGCTCAAAGTTGACATGCCTTTTGCAGTACTAGATGCACCTTTATCTAGTAAGATTTCTTGTTCAATCGCTTCTTTAATATACTGGTCATAGTTGTTGGGAGTAGCATTTTCTTGGGCATTTGCCATTAAAGAAGGGATTGATGCTGATAGGAGCAAAACAGATAAAGCAACTTTAGCTACTTTTAACATAGTATATCCTCCTTGATATTGGGGTTATATAGTAAGCTGGCCAGCATTACTTCCCAAAAAAACTTACTGAAAAAGTATAATATGAATAAAAATATATAGCAAGGAAAAGTTTTGTTACTATTTACTAGTATAAAACATAGATTTTACCATAATACATACAAAAGGATGATAAAGTATGAGTAAGTTATATGAGCTTGGGGAGCAGTATAGAGTATTTAACAATTTTGTAGATTCTGCGTGGGACAATGACGATTTAACGGAAGATGATTTGCAACTGTACATTGAGACACTAGAATCTATTGAAGATGAGATTAGTAATAAGGCAGAGAATATCGCTAAGTTCATGAAAAACATCGAGGGAGATATCAAAGCCTTAAAAGAAGAAGAAGATCGACTTGCAAAAAAACGCAAATACCTTCAGAACAAAATAGAAGGATTAAAGAGCTACACTCAAGCTGTGCTAGAAGTAAATAAAATTGACAAGATAGACGCAGGTCTATTTAAAGTTAGACTACAAAAGAATCCTCCATCCATTAATATTGTGAATGAAAGAGCTATTCCTAATACATACAGAATTCCGCAACCCGATAAGATTGATACCAAGGGGTTATTGGCTGCCGTAAAACAGGGTAAAGTTGTTGAAGGTGTTGAATTAGTGACAGATAAAAAGCATTTGCGTATTAGTTAGTGCAAAGCCTCCTTTAATGGAGGTTTTTTTTATTTAAATAAGCAAAAATAATGAAATATATTGATATCAAACAAGATGGATGCTATAATTGATTTATGGAAAGATACATATCAATTCAAAAAAAGAGGTGAGTAAAATGTATCACTGTATTGGAGTACCCAAGAGGCATTTATTCCATCTATCTCACTATGAGGGCTGTGGGGAGAAGTGGGTATTTGATTATGACAAATGTCCGATTTGTAGAGGATACTTAATTCCAGAGTCGCTAATTAGCAAGCAAGCTAATCATTCTGAAGTTATACAATTGAAAAAAGAAAGTATAGAGGAGGAAAGCAGTTTGCCAAAGCTTCTGTATGAAATTAAAACTTATGAATATGAAAATTATGAAGAGTATCTTCAACACGCCGTAGAAATGACAAACAATGGATGGAAATTTCAATCTCAAAGTAACAATCATAAGGAAGTTGTTTGGACAATCGATCATAGAAATTAGCTAAAAGAGTTCTTTTATTAAGAAAGGGGAGAATTGGGTATGGGACGCTTCGATAATAATAAACTACAAGTCAACGAAAAGAGAATGATTCTTCAACACTACAAAGCTATTAAGGAAACTTTACTTGAGTTACAAGAAGAAACAATGAACAACTTAGATTACTCAGCATTTGAGAGAACGATTGAATTTATTGATAATAAAGTAAACTTAATTAAGAATAGTTGATGGTCTGTTTCATAAGGAGTTGAACAATGAGAAAAATATCAGAAGCTCAATACAAGAAAATAATAAAAATGTTTAACGATCAAGTAAATAAAGAAACGAGCGCGATGACTATCGTGTTATCATCTTGGGGAAGAAATTCTGAATTAGTAAAATTGGAGAATGAAGCAAGCGCAAAGAAAGAGGAGTTCATTAAACTGTTTCAGTAAAAGGCACGTTTTATAAGGAGGAGAAAATATGATTATTGAGTTAAAAAGATTGCCAGATGTCACAAGGCACATGGTAGGAGAGCGAACAAATGACCCAAACATGGATATATGGTGGGTGAATGGATGCAACGAAGAAGGCGAAGATTACTATGAGTTATACATAGATAGTCATGATAATCACCATAGCTTTTATTATAAATATGGTTGGGGCGAAATTAAAAGTTTAGAGGAAGCGTTGGAGGAATTAGAATGAAGATTGTCTGCATAGATAATTTTGACAGGGAATCAGTGAGTGACAAATTAGTTTGTGAGAATGTAAGTGAGCACTATGGCAACGCTATTGTTGATTTCCTGAATGAAAAGTTTTCGGGAGACTATAGTTCCGATTTTTATAAATTGACAGATGATAAATATGAGCTTTATAAATGGGAGCCGTAAAATATGCCATACATAAAAAAAGATGATTTTAGGCAGTTATGTTGTTATTTTTTCCGACAAGGATGTAATGCTGGATATGGGATAGATGTCTCAGAAAATTTGTGGGAGCAGGAAGAAGAGGCGTTTAGATCGATATATGAAGATTATTTACTGAATATTTTTTCTAAGAAGGAGGAAATTGATGTATAAGAAGTATTGGAACGAAGATGGTAAACGATACATGATAAAAATTGATGAAGTAAGAGTTAATACGAGTAGAGAACATGGGATGACTTACTACAAACTTGTTCAAAAATTAAAAATCTACCAGAAGAAAAAATACTGCTTGGGTTGGAAGTGTATTTATTTAAATCAATGGGACGAAGAAAAGGGCGAGGATTTAATTAAAAGAATCCGTGAGAGCACTAATGATTGCTTCAGTAAATAAATAAGGAGAGCGATATGAACCTAATTGAAATACAAAAATTTATGAGAGTTGTTGAGCGTTATTCGCCTGATTGTTTTATCAATTCCAAGTTCGAGTTAATAATCGAACCCAAGAATAACATATTTCTTCTTCTTGAGGATGTTGAGACAGAATGGGATATCAAAAGAAAGGTCTTGGCATGGTTATCGCGACCAAGCTGCAAGGGAGTAAGTAAGTATTGGCAGAAACGATTTAGGGCAATTATCAATGAATATTTAGGAACTAATTTTACAGCAGACGATATGGATGAGATATATACATATTTGGGTAATGACTGCAATAGAAAGAAGACAATTATGTTTATTGATTCTGGGTACGATTTGTCTTTATTGAATAGCAATTGAAAAGTCAAATTTTATTAAAACATTAAAAGGGAGAAATTAAAATGAGCGAATGTAAGATTAGTGCTGACGAAATTATTGGAATGGGCAAAACGATTGAAAGTTTAATGGAAAAGATTAGAATCCTAGAGGAAGAAAACAAGATCATTCAGGCAGAGTGGACTATGTGTGATCGAGCTTGTAAGATGTGGAACAAAAGAAGCGAAAAGCTTAAAAAAGTATTATACAAGATTACGGTGCAGACAAAAGATGATGATATTTTTAAACTAGCAAATGATGCAGTTGAAAATTATTACGATTGATTTGGTGTAAAATGCGTGTTTCATTAAAATATCGAGCTTGAAAAACGGAGCATAAGTGAATATAAAGGAGAAAAACGGAGGTAGAAAAATGAAGATTAACACAGATAGTATTTGCTTGAAATGCAAGAACTTCGAACATGAATGTGGAGATCTGTCTCAACAGGAGGAATATAATTGCTTTGAGACGTGTAATAGCCCAGACGAGACTATCCAAGATAGATTTGAAGATGAGTACGAGATAAATGAGTGTAGAGGATTTGCTTAGAATAAATACATACGAATAGGAGAATTAAACTATGAACAAAGAACAAGAAGAATTGCTTATGGAAGAAAGAGAGGACTACAATTATCAATGTTTTGATGCAATGATGAGTTCTCTTTTCGATCTAGCAAATGAGTTGCATGATAAGCTGGAAGAGGGCGAAGAATTAACTGACGCGGAGGCAGCGTTCTTGCGGAGTTTTGATATTTATGTTGATTCATGTTGCGAACTGGATGATTTAGGGGAGGAAAAGCAGGGAATTGGAGAGAATGTGAAGCCCATCAAAAACGAAGTTTACGTTGTCAAAGGAAGAAGTGGAATTGTATTCTCTGCAACCATTAACTATGAAGAAGCTCTGAAGGCGAAAGACGCTTTGAATGAAATAGAAAGTGACAGAGGTATAATTGAACACTGGGAAAACAATAGATGCGTAGTGCGGGATTAATAAACAATTAAAATCAAATCAAATACATATTTGATTTAGAAGGGACGAGAAGGATGAAAGAAGAGTTAAGTAAGTTGATAGTTGTCTATGAAGAAAAGATTCTTACGGAACAGGCTTTTAGAAATCCTGTGATGGTTCCAGATGAGTGGGGAGGTCTACCCATTAAACCTCATTCCATTGATTCGATTAGGTCATTGGAAAGGGAGTATACATACAAAGAAATTGTGGCAGATCTAAAAGAAATGATAAAATGAACATTTTAATATAAAGGGTGACAAAAAATTCTAATTTCTTATCTTAATACTGCTTTGGGTATGTTGGCGGCGCTGGCAATATTATATCTACCTTGTCGCCTCATAAGTTTCACTAACGAGTCAAAATTCTCTCATAAAACATATTTCTATTTAATGATGGGGTCATTTATTTTAATTGTAACGTTACAGAGATTTTAGATTTTTAAGAAAGAGGTGATGCTAATGGTTGACTTTGCATGGTTAAACTCCCCTGAGGGAAGAGAAGAAATAAACAGAAGACGTGAAGAACGCAGAATACAGGAGAACCTAGAAAGTAAAACAGTATCATTCACAGGACACCGCCCGAATAAATTAGGAAATTGCTACAGCCTTATGGATAAACAATCAAAATACATAAAAAGCAAAATTGAAACAGTGTTAATTGACTTAATTAAGAATGAGGGAGTTGAACGTTTTATATCCGGTGGAGCAATTGGGTTTGACCAAATAGCCTTTTGGACAGTACAAGGACTAAAGAAAAATTACTACTCCAGCATCGTCAATATTGTCGCTGTACCATTTAAAAAGCAGCCAATAAAATGGTCAGATAAAGAGACCCAACTGTGGTACAAGAAGATGCTTGATACAGCAGATGAAGTTGTTTATGTAGACGAGCTGCCACTATATGGGGTAGAGGGAGTGCCTATTGGTGAGTATCATGTAGCGAAAATGCAAAAAAGAAATGAATACATGGTAGATAAATCACGAATCGCTGTCGCTGCTTGGGATGGATCGAAGGGGGGCACAGGTAATTGTTGTAGATATGTAAGGAAGAAAGGCAAAACATTATACACGTTAAAGCCGCAGCGTGATTTTGAGTTGGATGTGATTTATGGATTCAATGGATAGGAGTAGAAAAATGAAATATAAAATATGGGACATGTTTAAAGATCGTTTTTTAACTGAAGGTGAAAGCTATTGCTTTGGCATTGGATCGGATGGCAAGTTGTACGAATTTGATTTTGGGGCGTGTGGTGAAAGTGCTTGGTTGAACAGAAAGGCATGTCCTGAACACTATGAAATTCACATGGAAGATGACTGATAAAATTGGGCTTTTAGAAGGAATAGATTGCAAGGAGGTTGATGCTAATGAAGGTCATATATTCTAAGTGGCATAATAACTATGATGAATTGGTAGTTGGACAAGAATATGGCGCTCAATATTATAAAAAAGGATGGTTGTTAATAGGAACAGTTTTGTATAGAGAGGATTGCTTCAAGATAGTAAACAACTTAAACAAAGCAATCTCAATTGCTTCAACCATGCATAATGGTCAACTTGATAAGGGTGGTAATCCATATATTTTACATCCATTGCGTGTAATGATGAATTTGAAATCAAATGAAGAACAAATTGTGGCAGTACTGCATGATATCTTAGAAGATACAACTATGACTGAAGAGAAGCTGTCAGAAGATTTCACTGACCAAATTATTGATGCAGTTATTGCTTTGACAAGACAAGAGAATGAAACGTATTGGGAGTTCATTGCACGTTGTAAACAAAATGAGTTAGCCCGAACTGTCAAAATTGCAGATATTGAAGACAATATGGATTTGAGTAGGCTTGAAAAGCCAACAAAGAAGGATTATGACCGTGTGAAGAAATATAAGAAGGCTTTAATCGAATTAAAGGAGAGTATTTCAATTGAAATTTAAAATGTTTATTGCTATATCTTTAGTTTTAATTCTGATGGGATGCGAAAAAAGTTATAAGACATATTACGACCAAAAATATATTGAAACGATCAGGACGAGTAAGGGAGATATTATGGTGTTTACAGATGAAGATGGTCAAAAAAATGGATTTATTATTAGCTCAGACAAAACATTCAAGGTAGTGAAAAATAAATTATACGATGTAGATATTTCACTTGAAACAATCAGCCAACACGAAGGATTTGTTCAGCAGCTATCAGAAGTTAAAAGCAAGTAAAAGCATCGTTTTACCAAGATAGGAGAATACATAATAATGGCAAAACAGAAGACTAATGTTCAGTATCAGTTTCCACCCAAATCAGACACTGTTTTTAGAATTTACCTTAAAACAAATCATATGAACAGTCTAATTGTTGTTCGGTTTGAGTTGCCTAGTGGAGAGGAGTACACAAGGAATTACGGGAACATTCCTTCAAATACTCTCTTGGTTGAATACAAAGGTTATGAATTCGAATTATACATAGATGGCGAATATGTTGGACAAAGAGTTCTTGTTGAAGCAGATAGGAACATGTTTAGATACGATGCTATTGAATAGTTATTTAGTTAGTTGTACACTATAAGAACAAACGTTCTAGGAGTGTGTGTACAGCATGAGTAATTATAAAACATCTAATGAAGACACTCAGCTTGTAATTGATTTTATACAACTACCTTATGTGTTGGATGTATTGGAGCTTAACATAAGCAAGATCAAGAAGTCTGACTTAAAGATGAAGGAATTGTTTGTTTTATATCTAGAGGGCTTACAAAGCAGAGTATTGACAGATTTAAAAGTGGTTCGTCAAAAAATGAGACAGAGAGGCATAAAAGTTTATGAGGGGGTTAGGTCAGATAAAGATTTGGTGACCGAGTATCTATGTCGTGGATATACTCACACCATGCGATTTCTTTGGTCTAAAATTAGGAATGATGTAGAAGTAAGGATAGCTGCTTATATGGATGTTGACTTGAGTAAATTGGTCAGGTTGGAATAATTCAGCTTGACTTAAACAAACAAAAATAATAAAATAATATGTATAAGTTGTTGAGAAATACATAGGAAAATGTTGTATAATATTGCTATGTTAAGCATCGAGGAGGGATAGAGATGCAACAAGAAGATATTGATCTTATTTACAAGAATATTGGTGACTACAAAGGTTGGACATGTCCATTTATCGGTTTGGGCTCATTAGTTATGAGAAAAGGCAACGAGGAAATTAAAGCTAACAGAGGATTAGAAGTTAGCAATTGGGTAGTTGAATGTTGGTATGAACTAAAAAATGATATTGATAAAATTGAAAAAAGAGCTACTGCATAAGGTAATAAGTTAGTTCTATAAAGAGAGGTGACAGCATATGAAGACTAAAATCTCTAAAGAAATTAGGGATTCAATTAGGAAAGCAGCCAAATATCGTCACAAGGCTAGTCATTTTGAGATTATAATTGAAAAATGGTTGGATACAAATGGGGTTGGAGATAATGACAGTTTTAGAGATACATACATAGATTCGGTACAACTGAGCAACAATCCCGAAGAAGCCATTGAACGTTTCGAAGAACTGCTTATAGAAAAAGAGATATCTGAGAAAATAGATAGAGAATATAATAACTAAGGATTAAAAAGATAAAATTTTATTGGTGGTGATAATATTGGAGATGACGCAAAGAAAAGTAAGAAAAAAATTGCGTGGGAAAATCGGTAGAATCAGACATGCATTACAATTGGTCACTATTTTACTTTATACGCTAATACTATTGATTTTAGCATTATTGATATCTATTTGGATTGAAGGTATTATACCCGGTTTGCCCAGTATCATCTCTGTCATAATCCCGTACATAGGATACTTTGTTCTTGTTCCTTTACTCTATCCTTTGAAATCGAGATATTACATAAGACGGATCACAAAAGAAGAGTATGAAAAATTGAATGGAAGGAATTTAATACATTATACCGACCACTTATTTCCTTACGAAATTGAAGAGGCTGAAAGAACTGGGATAATTAGATTGATTGCAAATAGTAGCGCACGTTCAAATTACAATTTTAAATTCAGTGATGCAACTAAGAAATTTGTTTGGTTTCACCCTTCTCGAACTGATGAAAACAAGGAACCTAAATTTAACTCTTTCTGGTACTCTCATTATAGCGAATCAGATCCAAGAGACTATAAGATAATAATTAATCCAATGAACGTAGATATGAACAGAATATTTATTAGACCTATTGATGGTGCAATAGTAATTGAAGATGATTATACAGGTGAAGCGAATATAGAAAAAACATTCAATTGGTACAATAGTAAGATATATTTTTGGAGGTCGTTGTGTGTATCGCCAATCACATTCGGTCTTGTCATGTTTATTGGTATTAAGCAACTTATGGGAAGTATTATCGATAGGAAGCGCGCAATAAAATAACACTTTTACAGAAATTCGCTTCCCTTTAAAATGAATAAGCAAGGAGAAGACACTGTTATGAATGCAGGATGGGCAGCTCTTATAGGTGGTTTGGTAGCTTCACTAGTAAGCCTTTTAAACAATTGGTTTCAAACACGCAGAGAACGAGAAAAAGATAACAGACTGAGGAATTGGAATCTTGAAGACAAGGAAATGAGCAGGAAATATGAAGAATTTAAAGTGTTAAATCAAGTGCTTGAAGCTGATGGTCAGGAGAGGATGATTTCATACGAATATGATTCTGAATCTAGTAAAACATTTGCGAAATTTAATCTAGTAAAGTATAGAGAAAGCATTAGACATATATTATTTAATAATCTAGACCTCTTGCCACCAAAAGTAAGAAACAAAACACGAAAATTAGACATAACAATATTTGATAATACTGATAAGGTTAGATACGAGTGGAACAACGAGATGTCTAATTTATATACTGATCTTATAAAAGAAATTTTGAAAAATTATAAATAATAAAATTAATCTTCTAAATACACCCGATAGGATTAAACATTAATGGAGGAATCTTATTTGTTCAAAAAAATAATATGTATTTGCCTAGGTGTTTTAATTGTAGGTTTATTGGGCTACCAGTCTTATGTTAGCTACCAGCAGGATAAGGCACTGAAGGGACTAACAGAAGAATTTGAAAGCTTAAAAACAAGAGTTGAAGATGTCGAAGATAAAGGAAATATTTATGACACTGAAGATTTAGATATGAGGTTGAACGATCTAGAATCTCATATTAAAGACATGGATACAAATATAGATGATCTAGATAGCCGTGTCCAAAATATTGAATTGTGGAGATAGAAATAGAAAGTAAAACGAATCTTTTATTTAGCGAGGTGTATTTGCTTTGAAATACAGGTTGGAGAAGTTTTCAGAAAATAGATATATTGTGTACGTTAATGATAAACATGTCATGAATGTATGGAAAGAATCTAATTATTGGAGAACTTCTATAAGTGCAGATTCAAACTATAAGTCGAGAAAGCAAGCTGTTGAATCTAATCTTGATAAAATGTGAGTTTTATTTAAATAGTATCAGTGGGATAGAATGAATTTAACAAAAGATAAGCGACTTCATCAAAAAGTGAGAGGGAAGTGAAATGAATAAGAAAAAGTTCTTTCTCAGTCTGTTTATTGTTTTAATTATTTTAGTTGTTTTACAAGTGCCAAATTATATTAGATATCAATTTGATAAAAACTTTGGAGACCCTCATACTTTCTTTTATGGCGTTGGAATAGGTGTTTTATTAGATGAAACTAATAACTATTACGAAGAAGAAATTGATTTAGATGATCAAAATAAATTTTCAATTGATGTCTCTCAATACAAAAAAAGAAAGGCTGATTTATATATTTATGGTAGGTACATCAATAGTGCGGAACCACTTGTTGTAGTACTGAATGATAATGTCATATACAACGACAAACCTGAAAATGAATCAGTTGATTTTTACTCAAGGTATTACTTTAAAAAACACTTTGTTGTTAAGTTAAGCGAAGCAGTAAAAGAAGGAGAAAACAAACTGGTAATTTCAACTGGGAACGCGACGAAAAACTATGGGCTATATATCAATTAAAGGAGAGGATTCCATGAAAAAAGGCATAAAAATTAGCGGAGCAGTTTTTGCTACTGAAGGAAACGTTGATCACGATGAATTTATTGATAAGTTTATAGAGTTTGTTGAATCTAATGGCTGGGAATTTGGTGGAGGAAGTAGATTAATAGATGAAGATGGAAATGATATTAAAGAATAAAATATGACTTTCATATTTAGAAAATCACATTTGAAACCAATTAGTATCCTTGTTCGTTTGTATAATAAATTACATATTAGAAAAGAGGGGGATTTATGAATCGGAAATTCTTTTTCATGGCTTTGGTAAGAGGTATTTTCGGGTATTTTCCTTGTGGATTGGGAGTTGCAATATTAGCAATGGCTTTTAGCATAAACAGTCTAAGAGGTTATTTTATTGGAGGAACATCCTTCCTTATTGGGATATTGCTACTTTACTTCACAAGACGCTATAAATCATCAGACTGGTTACTATAGATAAAACAAATACTTTGCGTGAGAAAGGATTAAGAAATGAACTACATAATTTTTGATCTAGAAGCTACTTGTTGGGAAAATGACCGCAAAAGACAAAACGAAATTATTGAGATCGGAGCCGTAAAACTCAATGATAGGCTGAAGACTGTAAGTGAATTCCAAATTTTTGTCAAGCCTGTATTAAGCCCACAGCTTTCTGATTTTTGTAAGCGGCTTACCTCCATCTCTCAGGCGGATGTGGATGCTGCAATGTATTATCCGCAGGCAATCCGTCAATTTCGAGAGTGGATAGGCAATGAACCTCATGTCCTCTGCTCCTGGGGGTTCTATGATAAGAACCAGTTGCAGAAGGATTGTGCACTACATCAAATCGCATGTGAATCGACGGATAACCATATCAGTCTCAAGCATCAGCATGGGAGGATGATTGGTAGGGAGCGAGGCGTAGGCATGGAAAGAGCTTTGACTATGCTTAAACTGCCAATGGAGGGAACCCATCACAGAGGGATTGATGACGCTAAGAATATTGCTAAGATTTTTGTGAAGATTTATGATCAATTGAGATTCTGATAAATCGTACATTTTACGGGAAGAGTGATATAAAAAATGCCTTGGATTCAGGTTCTTATATTTCTAGTTGCTCTATTCTATCTACGTGGCACCATTAGATTGGGAAAAGAAACATTGTTTATAAAATTTGTTTTTGTAGTTCTACTGATAGTCGTATTTGCTTTGCCTTTTAATTTTATCTATAACGTGTCTCCTTGGAAAGAAGGTCCAGTGTTGGCATGGATATGTTCTTTATTTTATCTAGTATTGATTGTTTACCTTGCAAACATTAAACCAAAAGAAAAATAGAATCAAATTTTCCTTTTACATAGAAATGGGGAGATAATATGAGCACAAGTACGGATTATGTGTTGGGGTATAACAAAGGAAGAATGGTCGAGGCAGAAGAAACATTAAGGAATTTGTACATTATCTTAGACCAAATGACTGAAATCCCTCATTACTCAAATCATATTATGGTTAACATTCGTGACCTTGAGAAGGCCACTGGAAAAAATCGCAAATATTTTTCAGATGAAGAAAACGCATTTGACTGATCCAATTAAAATCTTTCTTTTACTAAGAATGGAGGCTTAGGTATGCAGAACGAGAACAAGCATATGGTTGAAGAGTGCTATGATGCTTTAGAATGGGTCATAATTCAATTTAAAAAAGTTCTATCTGGAGAAGTCGCAGGGAATGTACAAGAAAGCCTATCCTATGCTGAATCAATCCTTAGAAACAGATAAAAGTTTACTTTGATCCGAAATATACTTTGTGCTAATGCAATTTATATGACAACAAGGAGACTACAACATGAATGAGCAGAGATATGATATACAGTTAGTTTCTACGAATCAACATAGCGAATTTTACTTTTACACTACTCGCGAAGAACTGCAAGAATATTTGGAAGAGACTTTAAAAATTAGTGTAAATGAGTTTTTGCAAGCTTATAATCCTCAGCAATCCCGAAATTTTTTAGAGTGGATTAAATCAAGATATAGTAGAGGAACTAAAAACGAATCATAAAGTAAAAATCTACTTTAAGAGATCGGAGAAGTCTTATGGATTTTAACCAATGGTATCTACAAAATAGCTCATTAGTAGGTTTTATAAATATTTTGTTAACAGTTTTATTGACTGCGCTTAATGTTTGGTTTGCTAGAAATTCACAAAGATATAGTGCAGACACCGTTAGACAAAATGAAGAAATCAGGAAAGAAAATAATACTCCTAATATAATTGCTTACTTCAACTCAGTAAACCTACGAAATGTATATTTTCATCTATCTAATATCGGGAATATTCCTGCTAAAGATATAAAGATTAAACTTAAACCAAAGAATAGAAGCGTAGTATCTACCCATATAGATAAAGCACATATGATAAAAGAAGGGGTTGCATTTTTAGCACCAGGACAATCTTTGACTGCATTTGTTGAGGGCTTTATACAGTTAATGGATGATGATAAAAACTTCCCTAGCTTTTATATCGAGATAAATTATCGAGATATTGACAATAACTGTTACAGCAGATCCTATGAACTTGATTTAAACATGTACGCAGGTTATGTAAATTCTGTTCCTAGAGATATTAAAGATGTTTACGAGGAAATGAAAAAAATTGAAAAGCATATTGGTAAAATCTCTGATAATTATAAAAAAGAAATAAGAAAAAAGATAAGATGATAGAGAAACATAACAGTATACAAAGAACGAGAATAAGAAGAGGAAGAAGAAGATAAAAGGTTGATTCCACTACGAGAAGGAGGTGATATTTTGAGTCTCTATGAAAATCTGTCGGAACTTTACCATCAATTAGGTTGGAAATACGAGGAACTACATGTCGCGGTAGAAGATGATAATAAAAATGAAATATTGCGACTTAATGATGAAATTGATTCATTAATGCAACAAAGCGAAGAATTATATATTGAAAAAATACATACAAAATTACCGTAAAATGTAGATTGGATACGAGAAAGAAATGATGTAGTTTCATTAAAACAAGGAGGTGATATGTTGAACGAGTATTTCGTATATACTAAGCAACCTGAATTGTTGAAGGAGTATGGAGAAGTATATTATCCAAAAATCAAAGTTAGCTTTGTACACTTAAAGACTAAGCTACATAAGGAAGAGGTTTGGAGACTTAAAGGAGTTTACGAAGTCAGAGTAAGTGATAACTTTGGAACATTGCTAGTTTAAAGGAGGAAAGATAAATATGGAGCAATATAAAACATGGACAGATTTGAAAAGTAGATTAAACTATAAGTCCGAAAATGAGAAAAAAGAAATTGCAATGAAAGCAAAATTGACAAATGCACTCGTAAAAAAATGTAAAGACAATAACATAGATATTGACGAGCTGGCTGATCTTGCAAAAGTGGAAGTCACTAAAATTACTCAACTGGAAGAAAACAAATATGTACCAAGCTTTGATTTTTTGATGAAGTTAGTTGTGGCTTTGGAAATGGAAGTAGTAATTAAATAATATTAAATATACAAAAATAACGAAAATGAGATAAGGATCAATATTAATACTAATTATATAGAGGAGAGATTGAATGAACATTAGAAGCATAAAAAGAAAACTACAAGAAGCTCATCGAAGCTTTATTGCGTCAATTAAAAATGAAGAAATTGCTAAGTTGGTTAATGAGAAATCATTTATTACAGGAGGCGCTATTGTTTCACTATTACTCGAAGAAGACCCTAATGATTATGATTATTACTTTATGGATCAAGAGTCATGTATACAAGTAGCAGAATATTATGTGAACAAATTTAATCGAAGTACAAATGATACATATGGAGCTACAGTTAAAAAAATTAAGGACAGAGTTAGTGTATTTGTACCAAGTCGAGGAGTAGCAAAAGCCAAATACAAAGAAGGTTTTAATCCAGTTTTTCTTTCAACAAACGCCATTACACTATCTGATAATGTGCAGTTAATTACTAGATTTTATGGAGATCCCGAAGAAGTCCACGAAAACTACGATTTTGTTCATTGTACTTGTTATTATATTCCACACAAGAATGAATTAGTTTTACCTCAGAAAGCTTTAGAGTCCATTATAACAAAAGACTTAAAATATGTAGGATCTAAATATCCAGTAGCTTCTATTGTACGCTCTCGCAAGTACATTGAAAGAGGGTGGTCAATCAACGCAGGCCAATATCTGAAGATGATTCTACAATGTGGCGATCTCAATCTAAACGACCCGACAGTACTAGAGGAACAACTCACTGGTGTAGACTTGTCATTATTCAAAACGGTAATCGAAGCAATAAAAGATAAGAAAAAACAAGATAGTGATTTCACAGTATCATTAGAATGGGTATCAGAAGTGATAGATAAAGTATTCGACGAAGAAGAGCTGGATCAATACATACATAGTACAGACGAAGAGGTTTTTGAGTAAAAGTTCAATTTTACCAAAATACATAGTGGAGGAAAATAAATGGTGTACGAAGTAACTAAGGGAGCTAGATACAAGCATTATAAAGGAAATTACTACACAATTGTCAGTATGGCTACACACACTGAAACAATGGATGGTTTGGTGATCTACAAGGATAAAGATAATAACATTTGGGCTAGACCAGTAGATATGTTCTTTGGATATACAAACAATGGTGTCAAGCGCTTTGAGTTAATCGAGGAGGAGATGGAATGACAGCCGGATATACACTAAGTCTAGAAGAGGTTAGGAAGATCATTGTAAAGCACCTCAATGAAACGGGTGTCTATATTCCAATGGATGATTCATTCATTATGGTATTGGATGAACACGATCAATTAATCGACAACGCAAATGTTTTACAAGTGTATCATGAGATTGAATAAAATCTTCATTTTAAACGATATACATAACTTACCGCAGAAATAGCATATACTCATTTGATATACTGTTAAATGGGTGATGAATATGTTTGTATCTCCAATGCTTCTGCATAAGGCAGATAACAATGAGCCATTTAACAGTAATTTGCATTTAACAGAGTTAAAGCTTGATGGGATAAGACTTCTTGTAGATACGCGAGATGGAGTAAGGCTATATACACGACATAAGAACGAAGTAACTGGCAAGTTCCCTGAGCTTATTGATAATATTCCAATTGAAAATGGAACAACTCTAGATGGGGAACTAATTGTTACTGACTCAGAAGGAAAACCAAATTTTGAATCAGTTATGGAAAGGTTTAAATCAAGAAAAAGTAAACACAAAGTAACTTTTTGTGCATTCGATATCATTAATTATAATGGAAAAAGTGTTACCCACTTGCCGTTAATTGAGCGTAAAGAGATACTGGAGTCAGCATTTAAGGATAATGATTATTACAAAAAGACAAAATTCATCTTGGGACACGGAGTTGAGTACTTTAATCTTACTAAGCAACAAAAGCTTGAAGGAACCGTTCAGAAAGAAATAAATTCGAAATATGAGATTGACAAAAGATCAGATAAGTGGCTTAAAGTAATTGCCTATGATGTTGGTGAGTACTACATTGCTGGTTATAAAAAAGATGAATTTGGTTGGCTACTATCTGATGGCGAACGAATAGCAGGTGTCTTAACTTTAGCGGTAGGCTCAAATGAGAGAAAAGCAGGGTACAAGGTATTCCAGCAGCTTAAAGTAAAGGAAACAGAAAGTACAGTCTACATTAAAGAAGTTATTAAGTGCGTAGTTAAACATAGAGGGTTTACGAAAAACAATTTGTTGAGATTGCCTGAGTTTGAATGTTTTAAATTCTGAAGGGGGTGATTAAACTGGCAAGACCAGTTAAGTGTCCAATTTGCAGTCAATATGGACTTAGAGAAGATATGATTTTAGAACACAAAAGGTATTACCATAAAGAATACTGTTATGAGAGGTTTAAGAAAGAACAAGAGGCAACTAGAATTGAAAATGAGCAATGGGATGAGTTATATCAATACATAATAAAGTTTCACGATTTAGTTACACTATCAATAGCAAATATAACAAGATTAAAGCATCTTCGTGCTGGCTTTGAGTATAAAAAAGGCAAGAAAATTCCAAAGTGGAGAACAGGGCCTGACTATGCTCTAATGCTTGAAGCTTATAGGCTATCTGAGAAAAACAACTTATATGCAATGTCTACAAAGATCGGAGATTGGAACGACGTTAATCAGGTCAATTATACAATCTCTACTATGATGAGCCATTTAAATGATGCTTGGAGAATTAGACAGAATAAAAAGAAACAATTAGAAGCAGTAAAACGAGTTGAAAAACAAGAGTCTAAAAGAGATCAATCTCTTACAACTAAAAATATATATATTAATAAACGAGATGATTTAGACATTTCTGATTTTGTGTAATTCGTTAGGAGTGGTAACAATAGAATATATCAAAGAATTTGTAGATCCATCGAAAGTTCATGAGTCTATATTTATCGGTTATTTATGGAACACACCAAGTCTATACGGTAAATATAAAACCCATAAAATTAGTAAAGATACTTTTACAGAGGGTATATGGTGGTTCTACTTTTACATTGGAAAAGAGATGTATGAAAGTGGTATTCGATTATTTGATGATGTAACCACTTACTCATTTATTACATCTAAGCCTTCTGAAAATGGCAAGAAGTCATACTTTGATTATTATAATGATTATGGCGGCTTCTCAACAATTGATGAAGTCGTATCAGAGTGTGACGGAGACAAAGGAAATGATGAATATCATTTTAGCGAAGTACAAAAATATGAGTCACTTCGTAATCTTCAAAAGCAAGGGTTATTGGATATTAGTAACACAAATCTGGTTTCAAAATTGGCTAATATGTCACTTAAACAGATGCAAAGCTTCTTTCAATTTAAACACAAAGAATCCTTTTCTCATGTAAATAGTGGAGAAGTAATTGAATACAATCTTATAGATAATCTAGATGAGACCATTGATCAATTGGAGGCAGGAGAAGATGCAGGAATACCGCTATTCGAGTCTCCTAGGCTAAATAAGAAGATCAACGGGCAAAAGCTTGGAAACTTAATGTATCTCGTTCTTCCTTCAGGTGTGGGGAAATCAAGCATTTTAACTGAGAAAGGCGTTTTGGGGTTACTTGAGAGCGGAGAAAAAGGAATTATCTTTGCAAATGAAGAAGGGATAAAAAGATGGAGGACAAGACTTCTAGTGACCGTTGCCGCAAGAATTTTGAAAAAGCCAGTGGCACGAGATACGGTTAACAGGGGTGGATTTAGTGCAGAAATCAAACAAACCCTGAAAGAAGCTGCCGAATGGTTGCAGACACACCGTCCAGACTTTATTAAATTCGTGCAGCTCAAGAAGTATCGAATTGAAGACGTCATTAATAGAATAGAACTTTATAGACCATTAGGTTATAAGCATATTTATTTTGATACATTTAAACCTGATTTATCACAGAACGTAGAGCGATGGCTTGCTTTCTCCAACTCAGCTCAAGAACTGTATGACTGTATCAAAGAAGAGTCTAATAATTGCGCCACAATAGCAACAGTTCAACTTAAAATTGGTAAAGAGTTTAGATACATAGATTTAGATTGTATTGGTAAATCACCAGAGATTGTAGAAGTAGCAGCCGTTGTAATGGCTGGCAGATTGATTTTTGCAGACGAATATCCCGGTGGAAAAAACGAATTAGATCCATATAACTGGGAGAAGGATAGTGGTTTTGGTGGATGGCACAAGAAACCGTATAAATTAGACCCGGGGAAAAAATATCTCATTCTGTTCCTACCTAAAAACCGTGAAGGATCTGAGGATGAGCAAATAGTGTTTGAAGTGAATTATGATTTTAATATTTGGAAAGAGGTAGCATTAGTAGTCGTACCTAATAATGGACGTTAAACTCCTTTGGAGGAGCAGCATGAGCAATGATCTGAAGTTAATAAAGGAAAGAATCATAGAGGAATCAAGGGTTGGAGAACTTTTAGAAGCAATGGGTTGCGAATATGTAGAAAAAAAGAATAATCGCTACGAGGCGCAACTCCCCCACAAATTTGAATCGCCAAATAAAAGATCAGTTCAAGTTTATTTAAATGAAAGCCTATCAAGCAGAATTAGGACGCTTGGAGAGTCAGATATAGATATTTATGGATTAGTATCTTATATAGTTTTTGATCAAATATCAGAAGATGACAGACAAAGAGGATTGCCTAAAGCTAAAAGATGGATATGTGAACAATTAGGCTACAAAGAATTTTTAGACAGCAGCTATATGCCTCCACCTAGTTTAGTTCAACTCGATTGGCTCAAGGATGTTAGACGGAAACGTAAGAAAAAAAGAGAGTTAAGTAACCTTGAGAATGACACCTATGATGATGAAATATTAAATCAATTTGTCATGTACCCTCATCAAACTTATTTAGATGAGGGGGTGTCATGCGAAATACAGCGAGAATTTCAAATAGGCTTTGACTTAAGAAGCCAACGTATAATCTTCCCCATACACAATCGCTTTGGGGATATTGTATCTATAAAAGGAAGAACCATATTTGGTGACTACGAAGAGAAGAATATTTATAAGTTCTTATATCTTATCAATTTCAACAAGATGATTGAACTTTACAATTGGCATCGAGCCTTGTATTACATATTAGAAAGAAAAGAGATATTGATATTTGAAGGTGAAAAAACTTGCTGGTTAATTAGTCAATACGGTCATCGAAACTGTGTTGCTATTAGTGGTGACGATCTAAGTGAATGGCAGGTTGAGATGATAAAGGAATTAAGCCATGATGTAGAGATAGTTATAGCGTTAGATAAAGACAAGCCAGTAGAAGCAGTAAGAAAACAAGCAGCTAAGTTCGGGAAAACTAGAAATGTGTATGCTTTATATGACAATAGAAACTTGTTTAAGGACAAAGACAGTCCATGTGACAGAGGAGAAGATGTATTCAATACTCTATATGAGGAGTGTAAATTCAAAGTATCAGTCTGAGTAAAATATAGTTTTTATCTAAATGGAGGCGTAAGAACCTCCCTTTTTTATAAGCTGAAACACTGTCAGTTAAACAATTATAAATAATGAAATAAAACTGTTGACTTATATTAAACAAATAAATATAATGAAAATATGAAACAGAGAGGGATGGTCACATGTCTAGTCATCAACTTGCCAGCTTAGAGCCGACAGAGGATTTAAGCGTAGCAACTCATGTTTTTATCACTAAGAATTTATGTGGGGGATTAGATTTAACAGAGGGGGAATTATATGTTTTAGGTAGGTGGGAATCTAGTATTAGTAGTATAGGCGAAGCTGAGTTATTTATAGTAAACGATGCAGGTTTTGAATCGAGTTCTTTCATGATGTGCTCTAGAAAAGTATTCTATAAATTAAAATGATGATTGATACATAGTAGAGGTTGATCGGAATTTCATACACAGCTAACAACCTCTCAAACATGCTAATGTGACCATATAAAAGTTGGATTTTATATAAAGAAAAGGAGACAAACAAATGAAATTTTACAACCCTGGATATTCTAATATCCATCAAGTGAAAGTTACCCTAATGTTTGAAGATTATAAAGGAGCAATAATATATGAAGTTGGGGGAAACACAATGGGGAGTTCAATCCTTAAGACGGCTATCAGTTCTGTTGCAGATGGAGATTTTATTCCCGTCGAACATGAACTCAACAAGAAGCATATTAACAGCGTAGATGAAGCTGGATATATTCAGGAAGTAGTATTGTTTAATGGTAAAAAAAGAGTACTAATAGATATTGGAGACGTTGAAGATTCTATCGTTAGTGCTGAGATCATTTCGTATAAAATTGAGAAATAAATAAAATTTGAATTTTATTTACTCCAGTAATTAAACGGATCTCCTAAGCGATATACCATAAGTTCTTGTTTTATAAATTTGTTAAGTGGTTTGTCTGGGAAGGAAAGAAGTTTCTTAGCACAATGACACCAAGCTATTTGCTTACAGTTGGGGCAAGGACGAGTAGTAAAGTCGGCAGAATAAAAGATCCAAGTTCCTTCAATCTCTTTTGCTTTTGCTTTTATTATTGAATTGTCATCTAAATATATTAATAGGTCGCAAAAGCTTGTTCCGTTATTTGTATAATAGTCATCAATTTTAACCTTTGAAACACTGTTATTCATTGTAAACTTCCTAACTTTTTACACTAATTATAATAGAAATATAGAATTAGTGAAAGAGGAGTTTCATGAAGAAAGGGGGAACGTAAAAATGTTTGCTGAAATTGAAAAGAATAGAGTTAGTATCTATGAACCAAACATTAGATACAACGAAAAAAACGAACTAATTCTGGACGGAATCTGCTGGGTTAAAGACGACCAATTAGATTGCTACAATTGGGAAAATGAAGATATGTTATGGATCTTAGATACTATTCCCGCAAGTGATAATGATATTCCAGAAGATAGATATTATTGTCACAACGTTAACCAAAATGCAACTGGATGGGTACTTCATCATCAGGTGAATTTTAATCTAGAATTGGCAGAATAAACAACTCTCTGAGTTGATAAAAATATACTTTTACAAGGAGGTGGTGATTTGTTTAAAGCAGACAACTTTCAAATTGTATCAAAGCTAGAATGGGAAAATTTCTTGTTTTGGCTTGATGAAATTAATGAGCCGTATCAATGGATTCCCGTATCTATCGGGGATAGAGTGAATATTAAAAACTCGGTTAATACACTTATTGCTTATAAATGTTTTCAACATGATGGCGATTATTTTGCTATTAGAGCAGATGAATATAAGAATTGGTCTCAGGCATACAGCAAATAAAAGGAGAATAATACATATGGCTAAAATTGCAATTGTAAAACACAACGGAAGTCAAACACCATACGCATTTTACACTGACATTGATTTGAAAAAAGACGATTTAGTTGTTTGTGACACTCAAAATGGCTATGAAACAGGTAGAGTACTAAGAATTACGGATTCCAATCAAGGGGTTAAGCCTACAAGATGGATTGTGTCCAAGGTAGACACGAAGAGTCACGTAGAACGAGTAGAGAAAGAAAAACGGATTAGTTATCTAAAGCAACAAATTGATATGAGAAGAAACGAATTTACTGATGAATATATTAATGAATTGATTTCTTTGAAGGATAAAGCGATGTATTCACTGCTTAAAGAACTTAATGAGTTAACAAGTAAAAGTAATACCAAGTACGAAATCGAACTAAAAGATTCATTTTATTTTACTACCAAAGAAGTCAAATGTAAGGCTGACAAATGCGGTAACTTCTATATTGTTACAACTCCTATCTCGTATTGGCAGCTTCAATATTCTATTGAACAAGTTAAAGAGATGATTTCTACAGGAGAATGGAAAGTGATTGACCAATGAAAGATCTCAACGAATTCTGGTTGAGTAGTAAAGAGATACAAAAAAAAATTCGAAGAAATAAGATATTATATTTCTTGACTAGAAGAAAGAAGTACAAAGATGAAATTGAACGCTTGGTTGGAGTTAGTATGAGTAGTTATAAATTTAAAACTCGGTGTAGATTCAAATATTAAAAAGTAAAAACAAGATTTTATAAAAAGGAGAGATAGTGTTGGGGAATAGACGTAACGAAAGGAAATTGATGTTAGCTAGAGTAAGATGTAGAGAGTCCATGATCATATATGGAAGAAAACCAAACGAAGAAGCGGATCATTGTTTCGAAGCAGGAAAAGAATATCTCTTTTGTTATGATGCAAAGAGGGACGAAATTTTTACATATAACGATGTAAATGAAATGCATTTTCTCTCATTGAGTGACTATTACACAGACAAACATTTTGAATTAGTTTTAATTGCGGACGCAACAGAGTTTGGATTAGATGAAGTAACCTTAATGAGATTTAAAAGAATGTTTAAAGATCGTCATAATTATGCTGAGTAAAAGTTAGTAAATAAAAACTATTATAGGAGACAGTTAAAAATGAAGATTAAAACAAAGGATTATTCTTATTTAAAAGATACATATGTTGAAATCGCAAGAAGTGATAATGATTTTAATATTGGTTTGCAAGCATTGGTAAAAGAAGTGGTTGGAGATAATTTGTATGTAGAAGTAGAGAACGGTGAGATTTTCTGGACTGATGTAAATTCAGTTTATCATGAGCCAGATACACGAAAACATCCTATTATAACAGATGTAGGGTTTTATAAACGATTTTATTATCTTCAACAAGAGATTCAGGGTCTGTCAAGCAAGTTTCGAGATATCAATACTGAGATGTCGCCTTGGGAAATTGAAGGATGGATGATGATGGCTAAAACGACTAAACAATCATTTGAAGCACTTATTGATGAAGCAGCAGAGCGAATGGAAAAACAATAAAATGATGAGTAAAACTACTATTTTATAAGGTGGAATAAAATGAATTTTTATCGGTACAACCAAGGGGAGCAAGGAGAATTTATAAATGAAATTCAGTCTATATTGATTGCGCATGGATATGAAACAGAATGGACAACCACTGAAACCAATATTAATCACGGAGACTTTATTTTAGGACTCAGATTCATAAATGTTATTAAGGATTATCTACGTTCAGAGAGGAGAAACAGCAATGACAGATATACACTACAGGTTTGTAATTCAAGATGTGGCGACAGATAAGTATCTCTTACATGTAGATTCGGGTACTGATCATCCATATGAAGACGTTGAGACTACCAATAAAGCGACTATATGGAGTTCATTAGAACACGTTTCTTATGTGTTGTGGTGGTACGTGGATATGTATAGAGATTATCAGATTGTTAACTTGGATACGAATGAAGTATTTATAAAGGACAAGCAACGAGGAATCCCACATGTAATATCCGTATCAAAATAAGGAGGTGATTAGAATAGAAACTTTAGATGTAATGCTGAATGGGTATGGGATTGTCACAAAAAACAGCGAGGGTAATTGGCGTGAGTTTAACTGTATTATGTTGGAGTTACAGGCTGCATGGAAGAATTTCAGTGAGGTAGAGAAGAAAGAAATGTTGGAATACTTAGGAATAAACTAACCTGAACTGGAGTGATTGATATGGTGAATATCAAAATCGTAAATAAACAGACAGGAAGAGAGAATAGGTATCTCACTTATAGTTTTATGAAAGCAATTAACAATAACCTTAAAATTACACTACCTGAAAAATTCAAAATAAGTATTCAATAAAGAAGTACAAGGAGTGATTATATAGAACCTTCAAACAAAATCCATATGGCAGACAGAGGATGTACTCCAGAATTATTGAGGAAATTGTATGAACAAGGAAAGCCAAAAAATGAAATAAAAAAGATATTCAATATTAGAGACAGCAAGGTGCTGGATAGGTGGTTTAAAGAATCAAATATTCAAGCGAGGCAGAATGGTAGCATCTACAGTTTCAACAAGAATTATTTCGATAAAATAGACTCAGAAGATAAGGCTTATTGGTTGGGGTTTATTTGGTGCGACGGATATGTTTGCAGTAGAGTTAGAAATGGGATCTGTTATTACGAGTTTAAGTTGGACTTAGCGGAAGAGGATAGGGAGCATTTAGAAAAACTAAAAATTAGTTTAGAGGCAAATTACACAATAAAAAAGTATAAGCTTAAAAGTAATTTTGATAATGCGCAAGATGTAGTGAGGCTATATATTTCTAATAAGTACTTTGCAGGAAAACTACACAACGACTACGGTTTAGTTGCAAACCGACATAATACTAAAAAGATTGTTGATAAACTACCAAAACATCTCATTAGGCATTTTATTAGAGGAGTCTTAGATGCTGATGGATCAATTATGTGCGGATACGTTTGTGATCGATCTAAAAAGAGACTGAAAGCGAGAGTGCAGTTTACAACATACGAAGAGATATGTACTATTATAGCAAATTATTTTGTTGAAGTGGGAATTACAAATCATACACCAAAGCTCTCTATACGAAATGAGGGTAGAGATGGATATTGCAGAGGTTTATCTTATTGTGGGAATGAACAAGTGCCAAAAATACTAAATCATTTGTATGATAAATCCAATACATATTTAACAAGAAAAAATAAAAAATATTTACAAATGACTGGAAGGTTACGAGATAAGGAGAATGAAGGTATTGAGATGGAAACAGAGAGAACCCAAAATTCCGTTTGAAGCATACGACAATACATATGGTAAGTTGGCTAAAATCAATGGTATCGAAGATATTGATCAATTCTTGAACCCATTGACAAATGTAATATGCAATTCATACCTACTCAAAAATATAGATGCACTAGCAACACGAATCATACTTGCAATAAGAAGTCGTGAAACAATTACGATTTCTGGAGATCCTGATTAGTTAGGATTATGACGGCGTAACATCATTAGTACTACTATACAAGTATCTAAAAAATTTCACAGACGATGTACATTATGTATGCAATGAACGAAGCGAAGGTCACTCGATCAATAATTTAATTGATTCAATTCCTAAACGAACAAAGTTGTTTATTGCTGTAGATAGTTCAAGTAATGATACACAATCGATGAAGGCATTGGTTGATAAAGGTATTGACTGCTTAATTATTGATCATCATACCATTACTAACAATAATCCCTATGCGATTATAGTGAATCCTCAGCAAGAAGGATGTAAATATCCAAATAAAAATGCTTGTGGTGGATTACTTGTGTTCAAAGTTTGCGAGGTAATTGATGATTACATGAATACACATTATGCACATCAATTATCTGACTTGCCGGGGTTTTCATTGATGGCAGACATGATGTCAATGATAGAGTTAGAGAATAGATATTTTGCGAAACTATCCTTGAAGGGATTGCGTCATGCAGGATTAAAAGTATTATTTGCAGCTATGAACTTTGATTTAAACAACCTTTCAGCAACAGACTTCTTATACGGAGTAAGCCCTGCCGTTACAGCAGCCACGAGAGCAGACAATATTCAGTTGGCTATAGATTTTCTGATGTGCGACGAGGACAGTCCAGAGATTAAATTATTGGTTAAAGATTTGATTAGATTAAATGAAAGACGAAAAACAGTACAAGCTGAAGCATTAATTAGGTTAAAACCTTTAGTAAATGAAAACGACAAAGTTGTTATTGTTATTGATCATACTCTTGGAAAAGGTATGAATGGACTAGTAGCGCAAGAACTGTCCAGAACATATAGTAGGCCAGCAATTGTACTTGGTAATGGAGACAGTGAGGATACATATGCAGGAAGCTTTCGAGGCTTAGAAGATTTTTCAATGTTAGATATGCTTGGTGATTGCAATAGCGTTATTTATACAGGTGGACATGATGGAGCTGGTGGTCTTCAATTGTTGAAAAAAGACATTGAAGTATTACGTCAAGAGCTTAACGGAAAGCTTCAGAATTTTGTTGCAGATAATTCATTATATTATGACCTTGAATTTGACATCAATCAGGTAAACGAAAATCTAATCAACTATCTTTCTGAATTCTATCGGATCACAGGTAATAAATTCAAACAGGGTAGATTTCTTATTAAAGGGCTATTTGTGTCAGATAAGAAGTTGATTGGCCAGTCCAACAACACCGTTAAAATTGACTGCGACAAGCTTCAGCTTATGAAGTTTAAGACTGACGTAAATTACTATAAAAGTGTTCCAGTCTTTAGTGAGATTGAAGCAATTGGAACATTAAATATAAATGTATGGAAAGTTTATAGACCAAAATTCAAAGTAACTAAAACACTCCAATTATTTATAGAAGAATATAGAGAAACAAAATAAAAAGACATATAAGAACGGAGAAATATACATATGAAATTTTACGGAATCGCAGTAAACACGCAAAACAAAAACGTGGTAATCAACAATCTACCAACTGACTGTCTTGGAGCAGTAAAAAAGGCAAAACGAATCGCGACTAAAGAAGGATTAAAGTTTCAATTTGTTAAGCCTGCCGTGAATGGACAAAAAGAAGGGGCTACACTCACGAAATTTGCAGCGCAACGCAAGAATCGTAAGTCTGTAAAACGGTGATTTTATGCGTATTAAAGTGTCCGATCATGCGAGAACAAGATGTGAGCAAAGTAATGTTGGAGTGGGTCGCCTCATTAAAGAGGTGGCTGCCATTCCTAATATCGTAGGAAAGATAAGCTGGAAGACTAAATTTGGAGTAATAGTTGTCGAAAGAGTCAACGAAGGATTGTTGCTTATCAAAACGTTTATTGCTCGATTTAAATATAGAGGCAAACAATATCATAAAGGTTGTAGAACAATATAGAGGAGCCATATTAAATATTGAACAACGTATGTGAATGTAAATACAAGTTTGATGAAAAGTGAGTGTGCACCTAAATGAATAAAAATAGAAATCTTTTGATTACTATTGAAGAAGTGGTAGAGAAAAAGAATCCATCTAAACCATATATGGCAGGGGATCATGTTGCTCAAACGACATCAATTTACACGGAAATAGATCATAATAATGAAATTGTAAATATGGTTGTTGATAATACGGTTATTCATGAGGAAGATAAAAAGGAATTCGTTAGGGTCAGCAGTGAAGATAAGGAGCTTTTTAAGCGAATCTTGAATAGATATATCAAGATAAAATAATGCTTTTACACAAAAAGATAAAGCCAGAGAGGGTTTTTATATGACTGTAACTTATATATTGTTGGGATTGGTTATGCTTTTTTTGAATATTAGCGGTTATAAAAGATGGCTTGAACCCAAAGAAATATCACAACAAAAATTAAAAGAATCGATAAATGGATTAGATTCACTCATCCCAAATCCGAACTGGTTATTTTTAATTCTTACTTTCGTAGTTGGGACAATCCCTCTGACATTCTATTTTTTATCAGCAATATATTTTTCAACGAATGAATACTTATTAGCATATGGAATCTTACAATTCTTGCTTAAACTAATTAACGGTGTTTGCTTAATACTATATGCATTTAATCGTAAACCCATGAGCAGACTCTTGCTGAATAAAATTCTTTATCCAATTGATACAATTTACATTACATATTTTTTGTATAGCATTTTCTTTAAATAGCAATACAACAAACTGGGCTATGCAATCAACTAGGAGTGTTGGCTTATGCTGAGATGGAAAACACGACGATAGTGGGGATTGCACATGACTAGCAAGTGAAAAAATCTCGATTTGGGTGAGGTTAGTCAGTATACATAATGGAGGATGTTAATTTGAAGAAGATTTTTTCTATCGTATTCTTTTTATTGGGGATTGTGTCGGCAGTATATGTAGGATTCTATATTATGTTTGTCGGAGGAATAGTAGGACTAATTGATGCAGTAAGAGCCACAACAGTTGATTCATATATCATAACTATTAATATTGTTAAAATTATCTTTGCTGGCTTTGTTGGATATAGCATTTTTTATTTATCTGCGTTTATATCGACATTTATTCTTGGCAGAAAGTTAAGAAAAAGATCAAGCAAGTAAAAGATATATTTGATAAAGAAAGGAGTATGAGCGATGTCTATTAATATGGGAGATCGGTTTAAATTGATATCAACAGGACAGCGACTTGAGGTATCAGAAATAGTCACAATGTATAAGTTGTCTCCAGTAGGTGCAAAAGCACTTAGTACGCCCGCAATGACAGAGGAAGAGTTGATTGAAAATTACAAACCTATTATCGAAGAGGAGACAAACAAAATGGCTGAAAGAAATTATGGCTACAACCAAAACAAAGATTACACTGGATTTGTTTGTGAACTAACTTGGACGCTTGAAAAGACAATGGAAAAATTGAAGGAGCTGAGTATTACCCCTCCAGACGGTTGGGTTCCACATCCAGAAGGATTTGTGGTTAAAGAAGATCATCGGAATGATATGCTTATTCAGTTCTACAATATTGAAACAGATGAAGAACTCGAAGAAACATTTTGGATTAAGTTTGAAGATGCAATCTCATATTGGGCATAGGGGGAGAAAAGTGTGGAAATCATAGACCAACAAAAAAATCTTTTAAGATTGCTTAAGTTAGCCAAAGAGGATCTGGAGGAATGGATGGATTCTATCGCTGGTGACATGAGTTTTAATGCAGACGCGATTGAAGAAACTAATTCACTTGTTGCAGAAATCGAATCTGTTCTTAGTAATATTGGAGATTAACTACGTAAAAGTGAGATTTTATCTGAAAAGGAATAGGTGTATATGGGGTTAAAACCAGAACGTTTGAAAGAGATTACGGAAGCATACTACTCAGACGATGACTTATTTAAAGAAGAAATGATAGTTGAGTTAATCAACGGAGTTAATGCATTAAGAGAAGGTTTTGAATGGATCAAGTATGGTGAGGACGATTTCTATAACCAGATTTCTGAAACTGCATTTGGAGAAATAAGAAAGTTAGATCCACGTTTGAAACCTTGGGCTAGTCAAATTCAAGTTATTTACTCAACAGTAAACGAATCTTTGAATCCAAAATATTGAAGGGAATTGATAAAACTGACACTCAGTGAATTTAGGTTTGAATTACTTTGTGATGGGCATCTTGTCAACAGACATAGTGATGGTGGAAAGTACTATGGTTGGGGTAATCCGTTTGATGTATTACCTCCAGTTGGATCAATTGTTGAATATAAGACATTTAATCAAGGTAGCAATCCCCGCGAAGGAGACGGATTATTAAGTAAATATGTCGTTAAGAACTATTTGTTTACCACTGAAGAGGATTACAATCATACATATAGACACAAGGTTTGCAAAATTATCGTAGACAAAATAAATCAGTAAAAGGCGTATTTTAGAGGAAAGGAAGCGATAAAGTGAGTATAAAGGAAACCATGAAATACATAGATGATCATAAGGACGAGTACTTAGCCAAAAAACATGAGTTTGTGCATTGGTCGGACAAATATCCACATGAATTACATGCTAATGTTTTACTTCTGGATGGAAAAATTGAAAATTGGAAAGTGGGCAATATGAAAGCTGATTCTAAGCATTATCCGTTTAGCTCTTACTGGAAAGTGAACAGAATGAAGCTGGTTACAGAAGGAGACCATCAATTTTATGAATTAGGTGATTATGAAGTTAAATCATTCACTTGGACAGTCAATAACTATAAGGAACATAATGATGTATTTAATTATCATGCCTCAGAATGGTTTAAGCAGTGGGAACATGCAGATGATTACAGATTGGGGAAGGCCTATTAAGTGAATCATTTAGAGTTCAGATCTAAAGCTAAGATTGGGGAAGAAGTTTGGATTTGTGATTATCGTTATAACGATGTAGACAATAAGGCAATTCGCCATATCCCACCTAAAAAAGTTGTGGTGGTTAACAATGAAGACTTACCAAAAAATAAAAGAGTATACTATTCAGAATTTCATTTTCGAGAACTAAAAGAGAGTGGGAAACTGTCCAGCACAGTTATTGCTCCATATGATAATACTGGCTACAGGGCTTATACGGGTGTATCGCTAAATATTTTCTATGATAAAGAAGAGTGTATCAAGCACTATTTGAATCAGTGTGTTGAAAACTTGAAGCAATTTGATGATGCAAAGGTAAAGAAAAATACATATTATAGTCAGAAAATTGATGAGATCAATCAAGAAATTATGAAACTAATTTAAGGGAGACAAACAATGAGTAAATACACACTATCAAAACCTAGAAAGGAAGAGTGTGATTTCTTTAAGGTTACGATTGTTGCTGATTCTAATGATGGAGATTACATTACAACAACAAGAACATATACATCAAAACAGTTTAATGGAGCTATTGTAGATGAATTGATTGAATTAAAATTTAAATATGGTGAGTCGCATCAACTTTCGGACTGTCCACTGGGAGAGTATATCGATATTCCTTACAATGGATATGATGGTTTCTGTCACACGCTTGAATCCTTATCAGTTGTTTATATTGATGAGGATGGGTTTACTTGGGACGTTAATTTACAAGGAGGTTAGTAAAATGGACATTGTTGAAGGATTAAGAAACAAGATCAATGTACTTCAAGAGTATGTAGATGAAATCAATCAAGAAAATGAAGAGAACTACGATCCTGAAGATTGGTCTGGAGGCAATTTTGACGATTACTATGGACTGGAATTATCTCACGGTAAAAAGGTTGGCAGATTGGCAGCGTATAAAGAATTTCTGCAAATGTATGAACAGCACCAACAGCAAGAAACACAACAAAAGTGGGAAGATTGGAACAAGAAAAAGAAAGCTTTAGACAAGGAGATTGAGATTCTTATGGAACCAACACAACAGGTATTGAAAAGAAAGATAAATTAGGGGTTCTATGTATTAGTGTAGGCTATAAAAGCCGCATTTTATAAAAAAGAGACCCTTAAGGTCTCAGAATATTTTAGAGAGAGCCTTTTAGCTCGTCACGTAAAAGTTTCTCAATGTTATTGTATATGGTTGTTACTCTCTCTAAATAAGACTCAAAATTTTCCTGAGCTCTATCCATCGTAGCATTATTAGGATCTGCATTTCTTAATCTATAATAATGTCTTTTGGCTCCAATTGCATTATATGAAATATCATATAAACTATCAAATAACTCAGCCAGTTCTTCAGAGATATGAATACTAATAGATTTTTTAGACTCTTTAATACGTTCTGCTTCAATTCTACATTCTTCTGGGTTTTCACGATTGGAATTGTAAAGATTGAAAAATACTCTTACTTGTTCCCACATAGTGATAAATGCTTGATATTTATCCTTTGAAGACATATCGAACATTTTCATGCTCCTAGCCGCCTGAAATTCAAGATCTTTAATGTGAACATTCTTTTCCTTTTCCAATTCAGATTTATACTTTTCAGTATCCTTAAGTAATTCAGTTTTGAATGATTCTAACCTCTGGTCGAAGTGTTGCTTGAGATAAGCTTTACCAATAAACTTTATAGCTCCAAAACATGTGGCAGCAACTACTGGGACAGAAACTATTAAAGTTCCCCAGTCAATTGTTAGATTCATATAGCAGCACCCTTTCAATAGTAACTATATTGTATATCGGAATATATTGTAAATTTATTTACTGAAATGAAGGACAATTATTTAGAGAAGCATTAAAATCACATAAAGACAATAAGGAGTTTTATTAATGAAAAAATACAAATTAGTTGCACCGCAAGCAGAAGAATTAAATAATTTTGTTGTTACTATTGTTGCCGACTCGAATGACGCAGACTACATTACAGAGACCGCTAAGTACAATGCCGAGGAATTTAACACAGAAGTGATTAATGAACTCATTGAATTGAAAAATAATTACAGTGGATATCACCAACTTAGTGACTGTCCGTTGGGTGAATATATCACAATTCCCTTTAATGGATGTGATGGCTATTGTCACTCATTAGAATCGTTACAGATAAAGTATGTGGATGGTGCAGGTTTTACTTGGGATGTTGAACTGAATTGATCAAAGTCAAATTTTATCAAGAGAAAGGGTGAGTGTGATGAATTTTTATGTAGACTTCGTTTCTGATTTGAACAGATATAGTGACTTTATTGTAGAGAGTGAGGGATATACTCATTTACTAATAAATAGAGGCACGGGAGGGCATACCTATGCCACAACTTCAGATATTGAACACCTTAGACAAAAATATCCTAACTGCGAGTTTGAGGTTGATGCAGATGATCGAGTACTGAAAAAAGTGAAAATGCTAGTGGCTAAAGTTGATAAACTCGAAGATATTCCCGAAATTGCTAAAAGTCACAATTGCACTCTTACCATTGCAGGAACACAGTACTATAAATATAAAAATGAATTAATTTATAGTTTGTATATTGAAGATGAAACATCGGTTTAATTTTGAATGAAATGCACATTTGAAGGGGGGATATGAGATGGACTTTAACAAAAAGTTGATGTTTGAATATAAGAATTATAAAGGTGAAGTGAGTCTGAGACATGTGTATCCTCAAGGTATCCGCTATGGGTCTACAGAATGGCACCCAGAAGAACAGTGGTTACTTAAAGCTTGGGATTATGCTAAAGGAGATTATCGAGAGTTTGCAATGAAAGACATCTTAGAATTCATGTAAAATGTACCTTTTACAAATAGTAGACTAAAATAAATAAATAATTAAAATACAATTGACTTATTCTTTATAAATGAATATAATGAAATTACAATAAAGAAGGAGGTGAGCAAAACGGAACAGATAAGCGGTACAATTCACCACTTGTTATTTGTAGCTTCAATAGCTTATCCTGTTGGTACATATCCTCGAAGGTGGGATGAGTAATGGGTAAAGAAACCACTGAGCTATTAAGAAATGTTGCTAAGCTAAATGAATCGATAGAAAGACTGAATAAGAGTCTTGATAGTTTAACAAAAGCACGAATCAGTTTAGAAAAAGCTCAAAGAGATAAGATAGATTTTATAAATGAACGAATGGGGCATATCAATATCAAGAGATGGATTGAAAAAAATGGACGTAAGTGATGAATTGGCTCAAATACTCGTTAGTTGTTTTATGTGTGATATAGGCACTGAGCAAGAAAAAAAGCTGCATGAAGATAATTATGTAAAGAAGAAACTTAAACAGTATTTGGGCAAGAAGGATTTTGATAAGTATGATGGACTAAAGGAACAGATTTGGAAGGACGCTTGGAGAGAGTTTGATAAAGTAGTGTCAAACAAAAATACATAAAAGAGGACAACTTAATATGAATGATGAATTGAAGAGATTTATTGTTGAGGATATGTTGCCTCGTGAAGTCGAAGCTTTGACTATTGCTGCTGATACATTATATCTAAAGAGAGATAAAGATAGGGAGTATTTAGATGACTGGTGGCTCGTGGTTAGAGCATTGCTAGGAGAAAGAGTAGAGGAATTTAGAAATTGTCGGATTGTAAATGAATTATATAATTATTTAAATCATAGACAGGAAAATGAGGAGGTAAGGAAACGTGAATTATGGTATTAGAGATATCATTGAGCTGCATGTGTTTGATGAGGCTGGAAATTTTATTTCAACTATCAATACCCTGAAAAAAGGGAGCATAAGTGTAGCAAATAGAACGATCAGAGTTAAAGATGCTCTGTTGAATGGCGACATGCTCAAGTTTCTAAATAAATCGGAAGACACGAAGTCAGATTATGATAAGTTCTTTAGTAAAACTCAAAATTGTGAAACTATAGTTTTTAATCGTAGAGTTGTTAATTGCAAACTTATAGCTGAAGGCTTTTATAGAAAACAAGAAAATCAAAAAGATGTATTAGTACAATATGAAATGCCAAAGTGCAGTATTGTAAGTGCTTATAACTTCAACCATTCTTATATGGGCGATGCAGATGATTTTGATTATGTATTTGAAATAAAAGAGTTTAATGAAAAAGGCGATTTATTCAAGCTTCATATTGAGAAGTAATACATAGCATTTTAGATAAAACAGTTCTTTTACCCAAAGACAAAGGAGTCAGTATAAAATTGAAATTAACTATGAATAGCCTGATTCAGAACTTTGAAGATGCTAATGCCAATGAAGCATCATTTGTAGGAGTCAGAATTAAAATGGATGGTTTCGCAGACGAAGAGGTAATCATCAACGGGAAGAATAACTTTAAAACCAAGCTTGAATACTATAAAAATACTTACGATGAGAACTTAAATCATAAATTTGCAAAAGGCATTAGTATTTCTGGTTTTACTTATGGTTATAGCTATAGCGACATTCAAAGTGATTTACTTTAATTAATGGAGTTGATACATACGCAACACAATAAGAGCGATATATATAAGTTAGGCGAAGGAATTATTTCAGGGACAAATGAAGACATAACAAAAGAAAATGCAAATCTTAATGGTGAATCATACAGTGGAAAAATGAATAGATTTGGTTCTGAATTCAGTAAGCTTTATGCTCGAAATATTGTACTACCCGAAAGACTGGTAAAGGCAATAGATGAAGGATATGTTTACGTACATGATTTAGATCATTACGCAGTTGGGACACACAACTGCATATTTATTCCCTTTGATAAGTTATTAGCAAATGGATTTGAAGTTAGTGATAAAGGCTCTGTAAGATCACCAAACTCAATCATGACTGCAATGGCTCAAGCAGCTATTATTTTTCAATGTCAACAGAATAGCCAATACGGAGGTTGTGGAGCTTCAAAATTTGACTGGGATTTAGCTCCATATGTAACTAAGTCATTTAAAAAGCATTTTAGAAAAGGACAAAAGTACTTTAATGAGTTTTATACAGAAGTCGAAGATGATCAACTGTATCTAGATAATACAGAACTTAGCAAGGTATTTCCGAAATCATATACATATGCAATAGAAGAAACAAAGATTGAGACATATCAAGCGTCTGAGAGTTTGATTCATAATCTTAATACAATGGCATCTCGTGCTGGAGGTCAAGTGCCATTTACCAGCGTCACATTTGGTTTATGCACTTCAACTGAAGGAAGGTTAATCTCAGATTCACTATTAACAGCATCAATAAATGGGTTGGGACACTCAGAGACGGCGATCTTCCCTCAACTTATTTTTCAATGTAAAAAAGGAATAAATCAGAATGATGGAGAGCCTAATTATGATTTATTCATGAAAGCACTCGAATGTTCAAGCAAACGTCTCTTTCCGAATTTCTGCAATGTAGATGCAGACTTCAATCTTCAATATTACGATCCCAACAAGCCAGATACAGCAATTGCAACTATGGGTAAATAAATCTACTGCTCATATAAAACCTGTCTAAACGGGGAAACCTAAGTCAAAAAATGATATGGCAATCCCGTGCTAAATAATATTGGTGTTTGTCCTTAAGACCCATTATTTAAATGCCTAGAGACTATCGAAAGCACATCTTTAGATGGAAGTGAGTAGAGTAGGTTCCAAGAGGAATCCAAAAGATAGGGGCAGCAATGCCAAGAGATAGTCCGATACTCATAGAAATGTGAGGACATATGGATTCGATATGTCATATAAACTATTTGTGTAGAACACGTGTAATATCTAATCGTTTTGGAGAGCCTTCTCAGTCTGGTCGGGGCAATCTTTCTTTTAATTCTATAAACCTTGCGAAGCTCGGAATCGAATATGGAATAGTCAATGGTCGTGAAGAAAGAGATATTGATGGTTTTATGGACAAATTGGACGAAGTTCTTGATGTAGCTCTCGAAGGTTTAATTCATCGTTATAATATTCAGTGTGAACAGCCAGCTAAGGCAAGTGACTTTATGATGCAGAATGGCTCTTGGATTGGTGGAGAGAAACTAAGACCAAATGAGAAGATTGGTGATTTACTTCGTAATGGTTCAATTAGCATTGGATTTGTGGGGCTAGCTGAATGCCTTAAAGCGCTATTTGGAGTCCATCACGGTGAAAGTCCAAGTGCTTGGAAAGTGGGATACAGTATCATTTATTACATCAAAGATTATTGTGATAAAAAATCTGATGAATATGATATGAATATCACTTGCTTCGCTACTCCAGCAGAAAGCCTAGCAGGTAAGTTTGCAAAATTACTTCAAGATCAATATGGAAAAATTGAGGGTGTAACGGATAGAGACTATCTAACAAACTCTTTTCATGTGCCAGTCTATTATGAGATTAAAGCATACGAAAAAATTGAGCGCGAAGCTCCTTTTCACAAATTAACTAATGCAGGACACATTTCTTATGTTGAACTGGATGGAAATGCAAGGAACAACCTGCAAGCATTTAAGAGAATTGTTCAATATGCACTAAGTAAAAACATGGGTTATTTCAGCGTCAATCATCCTATAGACAAATGTTTATCTTGTAATTTTGATGGAGTGATAAATAAAGAATGTCCTATTTGTGGAGAGAGTGATGAAGAGAATATCTCACGGATTCGTAGGGTTACAGGATATTTAGTCGGTAATCTGAATCGTTTCAATTCTGCAAAGAGAGCAGAAGAAAAAGATAGACTAAAACATAAATGATTGTATGGGTGGGCGGTAGGGCATAAGGAGGTTTAAATGCGAGAAGAAAAATGTTGATTATATATGATTCACTGACTGGTAATGTGGAGCGATTTACAAAGAAACTTGAAATGAAATGCGTAAAGATCGTTGAAGGATTAATTGTTGATGAACCTTACGTATTAATCACTTACACGACTGGATTTGGGCAGGTTCCATTGTCAGTTGAGAAGTTCCTAAGAAAAAACAATGTCAATTTAAAAGGTGTCATTGGTAGTGGAAATATGAACTGGGGCAGTTATTATAATGGTGCCGCAAAGAAAATATCAGAACAATATGAAACACCTCTTATTCATACATTTGAATTATCGGGTAACTTAAATGACATTGAAAAGGTGAAACTGGAGGTAACAAATATTGTCTAATAGAATAGCCAAACACATCGAGTTAAACAATCAAATAATGATTCAAAATAATGGACAGTATCAATTTGAAAAGGATAAAGAGGCTGTAAAAACATATTTCATTGAACACATTAATCAAAATACAGTTTTCTTTCACAACTTAAAAGAAAAGTTGGACTACCTTATAGAGAATGACTACTATGAGGAAGAGTTCTTAAATAAATATACATATAAAGAAACTAAGAATATTTATGATATTGCATATGCAAAGAAATTCAGATTCCCTTCATTTATGAGCGCTTTTAAATTCTACAATGATTATGCTCTTAAAACAAACGACAAGAAAAAAATACTTGAGCGCTATGAAGATCGCGTAGCAATCGTGGCCCTTTATCTTGCAAATGGAAATTATAAAAAGGCAAAAAAGTTAGTTACAGCGTTAATTAATCAAGAATTGCAACCAAGCACACCTTCTTTTTTAAACGCTGGACGCAAAAGAAGAGGAGAACTTGTTTCTTGTTTTCTTATGGAAGTTGGAGATTCGTTGAATGATATTTCAAAAGCAATTGAGACATCAATGCAACTATCCAAACTTGGTGGAGGTGTATCGCTTTCTCTTACCAAGATTAGAGCAAAAGGAGAAGCAATTAAAGGTGTAGAAAATGCGACAAAAGGTGTCGTAGGCGTTATGAAGCTGCTGGACAACGCGTTTAGATATGCCGATCAGATGGGGCAAAGACAAGGTTCTGGTGCTGTATACCTCAATGTCTTCCATGCTGACATTAATGACTTTTTAGACACAAAAAAAATCTCAGCAGATGAAGATGTTCGAGTGAAAACTTTATCTGTTGGTGTTGTAATTCCAGATAAATTTATTGAACTCGCTAGGGATGATAGAGACACATATGTATTTTATCCTCATACGGTATTTAAAGAATATGGTGTTCATTTAGATGATATGGATATAAATGAAATGTACGATAAGTTAGTCGAAAATCCCAGAATAAGAAAAGATAAAATCAATCCTCGAAAATTACTAGAAAAAATGGCATCTCTACGATTTGAATCTGGTTATCCATATATGATGTTCGAGGATAACGTAAATGCAGTTCATGCACTCAAAAAAATAGGTAAAGTAAAATTCAGCAATCTTTGTGTTGAAATTCAACAATTAACAAAAGTATCTCAATACAATGACTATGACGAAGAAGATATCTTAGGTATGGACGTTTCATGTAATTTAAGCTCATTGAATATAGTGAATGTTATGGAAAATAAATCGATTCAGGAAACTGTTGAAATTGCGATGGATGCTTTAACAGAGGTGGCTGAACGAACTTCAATTAAAAATGCACCAGCTATTCGTTTGGCAAATGATTTAATGGCATCTGTAGGATTGGGGGCAATGAATCTTCATGGGTTCTTGGCTAAAAATAAAATTGCCTATGAAAGTGAACAAGCCAGAGATTTCGTAAACACATTTTTTATGATGGTTAATTACTATTCGCTAAAGAGATCTATGGAGATTGCGCAAGAGACTGGGAAAAAGTTTTACCGTTTTGAAGACAGTGAATATGCATCGGGAAAATACTTTGAAAAGTATACTACTCAGGATTATGCACCTAAAACTGACAAAGCAATAACTCTCTTTGATGGTATCTATATCCCTACAATCCAAGATTGGCAGTCGTTATGCGATGCTGTTATGAAATATGGCTTAAGAAACGCATATCGTTTAGCAATTGCTCCTACTGGAAGCATTTCTTATGTTCAGTCGTCAACTGCTTCGGTGATGCCCATTATGGAAAAAATCGAACAACGTACATATGGGAACTCTAAGACTTATTATCCAATGCCTTACCTTTCACCTGAAACGTGGTTTTTCTATAAAGAAGCATATGATATGGATATGTTCCGTGTTGTTGATATGATTGCAACGATCCAAGAGCATATCGACCAAGCTATTAGCTTTACTTTATTTATGAAAGACACTCACACTACAAGAGATTTAAACAGAATTGATTTATATGCCCACCATAAAGGCATCAAGACATTATATTATGCGCGTACTAAAGACACTTCCAGAGACGATTGTTTGTCTTGTTCGGTTTAATTGGAAAGGAAATGATGATATGAATAAGATATATGATGCGGCTGATTGGTCAATTCAAGAAGATTCGTTTACTCAAATGTTTTACAATCAAAACACAAGACAGTTTTGGCTTCCGGAAGAAATAAGTTTAAACGGAGATCTTCTTACTTGGAAGTCCATGAGTGTCGCTGAAAAAGATACATACAAAAAGGCTCTTGCTGGCTTAACATTATTAGATACGGAACAAGGAAATACAGGAATGCCCACGATTACAGCACTTGTTAAAGGACATCAGAGAAAAGCAGTTCTTAACTTTATGGCTATGATGGAGAATGCAGTACATGCGAAATCATATTCCAATATCTTTATGACACTTGCTTCCTCTGAAGATATAAAATTGTTATTTGAATGGGTAAAAGAAAATAAATACTTGCAGAAGAAAGCTTCAATTATTGTTGATGTTTACAACGGTGCTAAACAGGATGATGAAATCTCGTTATATAAGGCAATGGTTGCATCGGTTTATCTCGAAAGCTTCCTATTTTATAGTGGATTTTATTATCCATTACTGTGCTATGGTCAGGGACGATTAATGCAAAGTGGAGAGATCATTAACTTAATAATCCGTAGAATTGCGGCTTAGCATAGCAATATGTTATGAAAAACTCTTCTTTATCATGGGAACCCCTAACGTAAAGACGAGGGCAATCATGAGGGAAGCATTGTGTGAAAATATGGGAAGCTACTGATGGATATGTTTGGTGATATTCATCAGATGGTTTTTCTCACAATGAACCTGCAACGACCATCGAAACCTCATAGGAAGTAGAGTACACCGTAAGCGATTGACGGTGGAAATGGAGAGTCACCTAAACGGTGAGTGATATGGTCTGATCTATGTAGAAATACATAGCAGTCGCTATAGACGCATTGAGCATAGCGAACTCAATGGAACATAAATGGATGAAGCGATACATGGTGCATACATCGGTTTACTTGCTCAAGAAATTTACAATAAGCAATCTGACGTAACAAAGAAAGAATTATCTACTTTTGCATTAAATCTATTGATTAAACTATATGACAATGAGCTGAATTATACTGAAGATATTTATGATTCTGTTGGATTAACTCACGATGTTAAAAAGTTCCTTAGGTATAATGCAAATAAAGCACTCCAGAACATCGGTTTTGATCCTTATTTTGAATATGAAGAAGTAAATCAGATCGTAATTAATGGACTGGATACAAAAACCAAGTCTATGGACTTTTTTTCATTAAAAGGGAACTCATATCAAAAGGCCAATACAGAATCATTACGAGATGAAGATTTTTATTTTATAGAATAAATGAAACAATAAAAGGGAGCAACTATACATATGAAAAAAAATAACAAGCAAGTAAAACAACCATTTTATAATATCGGTGAAAAAGTTTACATCAAGCCGCTTAAGGTAAAAGGTGTTGTTAAGGGGCAACTAAATGGTCTTACTGTCGTTACATACTTCATTAAAGATAAAAGACGTACAAATAAGTTCGAAACGCAAATGCTCAGAAAATATAAGGATAAGCAGACTTCTACTAATGATGGATTTATTAAGATTGATTTAAACGGAAACCTTCATCTTAAGAATGTAAAGATTCAAAATGATAGCCATGCTAGTGATTTCTTCAAGGTACGTGAATTTCAAAAGGCATTTAATTGCCCTGCTCCAGATGTGCCAACTATCCTGTCAGATAAATTGGCAATCAATCGTGCCTCTTTTATTCTTGAGGAAGTGATTGAGTTGTTGTATGCTACTGCTGGTAACAAAGAGAGATTCGATAAGTTTTTTGCTGAATTAGTCCTGAACGCCGAGGAAACCTACGATAAACAACTTACTAAGCCTTTTCCTGAAGATCGTCTAATTGGACAAATTGATGCTCTTACTGACATCAAGTATTTTGCTGAAGGTGGATTTGTTGAGACTTCTGTTATTCCAGATAAAATTTTTGATTTAGTACATCAAGCAAACATGTCTAAAATTTTCCCTGATGGTAAGCCACACTACAATGAAGTAGGTAAGGTAATTAAGCCTGAAGGCTGGGAAGCTCCAGAACCTAAGATTGAAGAAGAAGTAAAACGACAAATTAAGCTTGGTGCAAAACGGTTTAACTAGTATAATCTTGGGCGGTGGTAATTCCACTGCCTTTATTTATGAAAAGGAGAGGATAAAATGTCATCCGTTGATAATCAATATTTAGCTCTTGTAAGAGATATTCTAGAGAATGGATACGAAGATACCAATAGAACAACAGATCGTAGCAAAAAAGTGTTTGGAAAAGTATTACGATTCAATCTTGCTGAAGAGTTCCCTCTTCTTACACTTAAATTCACTGGATATAAAACATTAACTAAAGAAATGCTATGGATTTATCAGCAGGGTTCGAACGATGTTCAATGGTTAAATGATAGAGGTATTAAGATTTGGGATGAATGGAAGTTGCCTGATGGTACTATCGGTGAAGCTTATGGCGCTCAAATCAAAAAGCATAATCAAATCAATAAGTTGATTGACGAACTTAAAAACAACCCTCAATCTAGAAGAATGGTTATTGATTTGTGGGCAGTTGCCGATTTGGATAAAATGTCGTTAACTCCTTGTATGTTCAATCATATTGCCGATGTGAATGACGGTAAGTTAAACTGGCATACAACTATTAGATCTTCTGATGTTGCTTTAGGCTTACCCTACAATATAGCTCAGACAGCCATTTTGGTGCATATGATTGCCCAAGTAGCAGGTTTACAAGTTGGAGAATTGATGATAGCAATAACTAATGCTCATCTGTATGAACAGCACTATGAGCCTATTAAGGAAATCTTTAACCGTACATCGTATCCTGCCCCTAAGTTGTGGCTTGATCCAACAGTAACAGACTTTCATGAATTTGATGTGGATAAACACGTAAAGGTGCTTGATTATCAATCGCACCCATCCATTAAAATGCGAGTATCGGTATGAGCATTATAATTATAGCTGCGCTTGATAAGAATGGGTTGATAGGTAACGGTAATAGACTCCCGTGGAAAATTAAAGCCGATATGGACTTTTTTAAAGCACAAACTACAGGAAATAACGTTGTAATGGGAAGAAAAACATATGAGAGTATTGGAAAACCACTTAATAACAGAACTAACATTATACTCACGAAAAACATGAAATATAAAGCAAATGGATGTGAAGTCTTTAACAATATAGATGATATCTTGAAATTCGCAAAAGAGTCTTCTAAGGAAACTTTTATAATAGGTGGCAAAGAAGTCTATGAGTTATTTATTCCTTATTCGGATAAAATGATACTAACTCATATCGAGGGAGAGTTTAGTGGGGACACTTTTTTTCCACTATATGATCATCGCAGATGGAGAGAGATTAATTGTATTGAGGTTGAAGCAGAAGAATCTAGTGGCTATCCAATAAGAATTGTTCACTATGAAGTAAATAAATAAAAATAATGAAATACCTATATACAAAAATAAATAAATATGATAATATGAGTACAGGTTAAACGAAGCCTGTACTTTTTTTTAATAGGAGGTGGTTGAAATGAAAAACATCCACAACAAAGGGAGTGACGATATACGTTTTCCCTCATTGTAAATATAGCTCCAACAATAATTCTGGGGTTAATACTGAAATACGGTAAGTATTGGTTCAGGGAAGATTACAAGCAAATCAATACTAAAATAAACAGAGAAGCAATATTTAATTCATTTTGTTTCGCCATTATGGGATACTCTGCTCTAACCAAACTTTCATCATTGTTTATTATTCAGCAGCCAACTGCACATCTTCAAACGCCAATTATGTATATATACGCTATAATTTTTAGCCCGATAGCAGAAGAATTAATTTGTAGAAAGTATCTATTCACGAAACTACATAAGAAATATAACTTTTGGATTGCTTCAATACTAAGTTCTGTTTTATTTGCTTTACCGCATTGGAATCTAGTAGGTTTCCTTGGTTACGTATTTATTGGTGTGATATGGAGCCACTATTACAATAAGACAAATAACATACTGGTTCCAATTTGCAGTCACTTATTGTTCAATTACTTTGTCATTTTATTTATGTCACTGAGAGGATGAAAAAACATGCAATTAAGTCATGAAGCACAAACACTGCTGGATATCTGTTGGGTTGATGGTGATCCTAGATCAACAACATTTATTATTGGAGAAAAGACAAATTTTAAAGGTATAGAATTTAAGCCTAACGAAAAACGTATAATGAATTATTGGAATATCAGTCCAGCTCTCCAAGACCATATAAGATTGAGAAGTTTGGCAAGTTCGTTAATCTCACGGGAAGGAAGGTGAATTAAATTTGATTCAAAACATTATACAAAAGATATTTTGGAGTAAAGCATTTGAGGAAATCAGAGAAGGACATAGGAAAATGTGCTATGAACTAGGCATTAAAGATGGTCAGGATGAATTTGATAATAATAATAAATTCTATAAGGAGTTTGCTGAAGCATATAACAATGAATCAATCATATTAAATTAAATAATACATAGGAGAACAGTTGAATGAAAGTAAGTAACAGAGTTATTGAGCAGTTTAAAGTGTGTTGTCCAATTAGTTATTTAAAGTGTGATTCAATCACTGATGTTGAATACAAAATTAAAAGGGCAGTTACATTGGGAAGGAAATTTGCTGAATATGAAGGCAGAAAATATATTCAGTACTATCATCTTCAGTTTACGGTACAAAACGGCAAAGTAATTGATTTAACTAAAGATTATAATAAATACATAGAAGTTAGCGAGAATGTAAAAAACGCATATGATCGATTAGAAGGAAAGTTGCTTGTGTAACTCTTCGTAAAAGCCGTCTTTTATCAAGATGATATATTCATATAACTTTGTATTAATAATACTAATAGGAGGATAAATATAATGAGTAAAGTGATTTTTGGAGCTAATAAAGAAATGGTTGGGATGTATGTAGATCAAGTGTTAGAAAAATATAATGACAGTTTAATGGTCTTGGCTCCACCTTCAGGGATGATTAGCACTTACGCGCCATCTAAGAAAGGAAAGAACAAGGGCTATTACCGAGTCAAACTTGAAGTTTGGATTCCTGAAGATGCAATTAAGGGTGAAGACGCATTAAATGATTTTGGCGCAGCCATTATAATGAGATTGCCCAAAAATAGAATTGCAGATCATTTGAAGTGAACTACGCAAACAATTAAGGAGATGATTCAATGAAAAGTAGTGTGGATTGTGAACTGATTAGTGTTTCACTTAGTAGTGAAAATTATTTTGGGAAAGCTGATGAACTTAATGGAAGTGCAAAAATTAAAGTTGATATCTCGATGGGGAAATTATTTGGAAAGACATTGGAGTGTTCAGAAACAGAATATATCAGTCTGTCAATGTTCTCTAAGGGAATTCAACAAAAAGCAATAGAATTGTTTGAACAAATTAAAATAGAAATTAAGAACGAGATAAAAATCTAATTTTATTAAGATGAGGGGGGTACAATGTTATGAACGAATTAGAATTATTACTGTTGAAAATGTGGAAAGATTGTGGCATTGAACAAATTTATAAATATAAAAATCGGATCAATGCATATCGGGAGTCTTTACCTAATAGAGAGTTATTCTATGACTTAACCTATCAACTATTTAAAGATGTTGAAGACATAGCGGATTATGAGCATTCAAGTCCTGAAGAATATAAGGTAGAGGTCGAAAACTTGATTAAAAGTAGAAAGGAGTTTGCAAAGCAATGAGTTACTTAGAAGTTACTATGCGTGGATTGTCCAATATGCTCTACAACATCTCGCAAAACCCAAGCAAAGAGAATTGTAATGTCATGTTGGACAGCATTAAACGAACGCTTGTTGACTATAATGAAGCGGGTGGAAATATCAGTATAATAGACTTTAGAGAAAAGGAGAATTCTAGTGAAAAAAATTGAGGTGGGGCAAACCTTATATGTGAATATAAGAGGCTTTTTATTCAAAGACGAAAATCTCAAAGAATTTACCGTTCAAAAAATAAATTCATCAAGCGTGTATGTAACCCAAGAAGGCGATAAGCATCCTATCAGATTAGATAAGAAAACATTAACTAATAACAGCGGAATATTGGGTTGTTATAAGGCATATGTTGACCCAAACGATTATTGGAATAATATCAATCAAACAAAAGAAAAACAAGGGCTTGTTAGCAGCATCAGCAACAAACTTGGAACATTGAATATTGAGCAATTAAAAGAAATTGAACTTTTGATTAATAAAAAAAGTCTGTAAAAGTCTAGTTTTATTCAGAAAGGGATGTAATTAGGATGGATAATTTATATAAGGAATATTTTAAAGACCAGAAGTATCGGAAATCCTTTATCAAATGGATGAAATATTACTATGAAACTGAAATGTATGATCGTAGTGTATGCAATGGCATTGATAAGTTTGGCAATGCAGCGCCAATTAGTGGAGATGAGTATAAATTGATTAATCAAAATGCTAAACGACTAATGAATATTTTGGTTCGAGAATTAAGAGATAATGATATTGACGAAGAAACTTGGAAGAGAGCAAGGAATATGGCTTCAAGATTGTCACACGAACAACTAAAGAAGACATTAAAAGAATTTAGAATCCTGTAAATTACCTGTTTTATTGAAAGGAAGAGTGAAACTTGAGTAAATACGAACTGAGTTTATCAAAAGACTATGTTCCTGACTGGACACTTGTAGATGCCATTCGTGAACTATTTCAAAATGCTCTCGATCAGCAAACGATATCAGATGACAATAAAATGTTTTTCGAATTTGATGCCGAAGCACAAGCACTACATATTGGAAACAAGTCTTCTGTCCTAAATGTGAAAACTCTCCTGCTTGGCTCTTCATCTAAACGTGACGATCCAAATACAATTGGTCAATTTGGAGAAGGGTATAAAATTGCTACACTAGTGTTGACCCGACTAAATAAACCAGTGACCTTTTATAACTATGGTGCGAAAGAAGTTTGGAAGCCGAGATTTGTTAATAGTCGTCGTTATGGCGAAGAAATACTAACTTTTTTCGTTGATAAGAAATATCCTTGGGAAAAAGTGCCTGATAACAATCTAACTATTATCATTGAGAATATCACTAATCAAGAGTATCAGGATATTGTAGAATCTGATCTTCATTTGCAGGAAGTTGGAAAAATAATTGAAAGCAGTTTTGGACGAATACTTGAGGAAGAAAAGTATAAAGGTAAAGTGTTTGTTAATGGGTTGTTTGTATGCAATTACAGTGAGTATACGCAAGGATATGATTTCAAACCTGAGTACATAAAGATTGATAGAGATAGAAAGTTGGCAGACTCATTTGAATTAAAATGGCTATCCTCTAGGATGTTGAGTGGTGTTAACTCCAATAAGACTGTTGATATGATCAAGAACAGTTCTCCAGATGTTCAATATATTACAAGTGCTTATGCAACCAATGCAAACAACAAACTTAGAGAGATTGTAGATAATGTTTATGATGATTTCAGAAATGAACATGGCGAAAATGCCATTCCTGTTTCAAATCAAGAGGAATACACAGAAGTATCGAAATCTGCAAAGTATAGACCAGTTTATGTTTCATCGTCTCATGCAATTGCAATTAAAACAAGTCACAAATATGTGAAGCCTGCTCTAGAACCAGAAAAGAAAGAATCGGTAAATAAAAGACTCGTTTCATGGTTAGACAGTCACAAACAAAGCTTATCCAAAAAAGCAATTAAGCAGCTCGAAGAGATTATAGAAGACGTTGTTGAATAATTGAAAATAATAGATAAAAGGAGTAATTAATAATGACACTAGAAAATAGTATTAAGGATGTAATTTCTAAAAAACTTGAGGATGGAACGGTTGAAAAACTTATTGAACAGCAACTAGAGAAAGGAGTGGTTAACGCTCTTGAAAACTTGTTCAGATCCTACGGAGATGTCACCAAAATTATTGAAGAGAAAGTGAAATCGGTTATGGTTCCATATCTTGAGTCTTATGATTATTCAAAATACATAATTAAACTAGACAGTTGTTCTGGTTGACGTTCTTCAAAATTCAACACTTGAGAATAAACAACTACTTCAGAATTTTAAAAGTATCATGACAACTGACAATGTAGATAAGCAAATGAATGTCTCAAGCCTGTATGAAAAGTGGATGGATTATGTTGCTGAGAATATTGATACAGGTAAGCTTGAAGTTAATTATGATGATGGTATCAGTTATGAATATGCTCAAGTGAGTTTAGAAGTGGAATACGATGAAAGTAGAAGTTGGAGTATTTATGAGTACGCAAACCTAGTCTTTGAATGTAAGAAAGATGAGGAAATGAATCAATCTATCAGATTGTATCGATGGAAGGAGAGCAGAGATAAAGGGTGGGATATTGAACACCATGGAATCATGGACTTGAAGTCACTAAGACACTTGAATAATTTCGAATTGTTATTGATGAGTTTGACCCAAAACCACATTAAACTGACCATCGATACAGAATCTGAATCAGATGATGTTGACGTAAAGGCAGAGCCAGAAGCAACTTTTAGCTAATACATATTGTTGTAAAACACTTGTTTTATAGAGAGGAGGGAATTCTTATTCTTAAATTGTTCTGTGATCACCAATGGGAAACAAACGACCGCAAACATGAAGAAATGATTACTTACGGAATTGTAAAAAAATCTGGAATGAAACGGCATATGATTTGCACCAAGTGTGGCAAATATAAATCTGTATGGGTATACATTGACTACATTAGGAAGGGGTAATACATATCAGAACATTAGCAGTTAGTGATCCGCATGGATGTAATGACGAATTTAATTCATTATTGAAAAAAGCAAAGTACAATCCTTCTCAGGATAAACTCATTCTACTTGGAGATTATGTTGATCGAGGACAGAAGAGTAGGCAGATGGTTGAGCAAGTAATGCAACTTCGTAATGAATGGGGTGTAATTGCTCTCAAGGGGAATCATGACGATATGTTTGTGGCTGCAATAAATAATGAAATTGAAGAATTAGATGCCCAATGGCTTAATAATGGTGGATTTCAAACTATAGAGAGTTATTGTGGGATTAGTTTTTTTGAAGAAGGATTTGAATGGGAACAATACATAAAAGCAAAAGAGTTTATTAGGAAGCATTATCAGCATCACATTGATTTTTTAGAGTCGCTGCCTTTATATCATGAAACAGATAAATACATATTCGTTCACGCTGGAGTTAATCCTTTTTATGAAGACTGGCGAAATCAACCTGAGAGTGACTTCATTTGGATTAGAGATATATTCTTTAACAATAAGACTGGATTAGAGAAGAAGATTGTATTTGGTCATACACCCTGCATCCATTTACATGATAGAGAAGATATTTGGTTTGATCCAAAAGGCGATAAGATTGGAATTGATGGAGCCTGTGCTTACGGACTACAGATGAACCTGCTTGAAATTACTGAAGAAGGAACATACATAGAACATTGTGTGCGTAGAGGCGAAATACATGATTAACAAGACTTTAAATTATAAAAGAGATCCTAACTTGAACAATGAAGAGTTGATTAAAGAGGCAAAGCTAACAAACAATAAAGAACTTAGAGATAAGATTATAAATAATAATATTCCATTTGTTAAAAGCCTAGCTGACCGTTGGTATAAACGAGGAGTCCGGGAAGAGTTTGATGATCTATTGGGTATGGGAATGGTAGCACTAATGAAGGCTTATAATACATATGACACGAACAAGAATATTAAATTTACTTCATATCTTGGAAAAGTGGTATGGAAAGAATTTATGGCACATTCCAGATATAAAAGCATGAAATGTCGAAGTAAGTTCTCCAGTATTAGTTTCAATGAAACCCTTCATAAATCGAAAGGCACAGATGAAGAAAAACTGCTTGCTGAGGTTATTTCAAATGACAGTCACCTAGATTATCTGACAGTCGAGGATGAAATGTTCAATACACATTTAGTTAAACAAATGGATGCATTGTTGGCGAAGAAGGAAAGAGTTGTTGCTGACAAGTACTTTTTTGAAGGGAAAAGCATATCGGAAATTGGAGTTGAACTTGGTGTGTCGCGTCAGGCAGCGCATCAAGCTTTTCAAAGAACAATAAAACGACTGAAACCAATCTATACTAATTGGGAAGTGGTTTAATTGAACAGAAAACAACTTTTAACCTTCACTATTAACTTATTAACTATAATGACTGCTTGCGGTCTAGTAGGTGCAATTTATGGTCTGATTTATCCTCAAACTACAACCCCTTGGTTTTGGTTTGGATTCTCTGGAGTTTGTTTATTAGGTGTTGTTTTAGATTATTTAGACTATCGAAAATTGAAGTAAAACTCATATTTTATAAAGGAGACAGTTAATTTAGTGGATAAAGGTTTATACAAATATACAAAAAAACTAATTAAACAAGCCTTTCCTAAGTACAAAAGAATTCAAGTAGGAGCTACAGTAACCGAAGTGTTAATAGACAGAGGTGCCAATTACACAAAAATTCCTTTAGTGAAATTCACAGTTGTATGCAATTCGTATGGTCTTTTTACGACAAATAGACATCAAATAAATGTAGCTGTTGATCAACTGACGAATAGGGTCTATTGGAATTTTGAGAGATTGTAATGGACGATTGGAGATGGGACTGTGATTACATTTTGGATTGGATTTTTGTTTATGATGGCACAAATGGTACACGTAGGAATTTATAAAAACCTAAAGAGAAACTTTACTTGGAATCAACTTGGCTGGTTTGTGCTGGGACTGATTGATGGAGTCTTTTTAATGTATATCCATAATCTTAGATAAGGAGTGCCTACATGAACAAGAAAAAACTTGAAGAGATATTTTATTCCAAAGAGATGGAACAGATTAGGCTTGATTATTATAACAATGCATATAATCAGGGAAAATTCGATGAAACAATGAAGAAAATGAATCCCAAAACATTGATCAATATGCATGATGGAGACTTTGAAGTCTGGAAAGGTAAGGTATGGTATTCAGATAAAGATCAGTACAACATTTCAGTTGAGGGTTACATGGGGTTTGAAACTATTCAGCAAGGCATTGAGTTATACGAAATGTTTAATGCAGAACTATTGAGATACATAGAACAAAACGGTGGTCTGAAAGGTAGGCACGAGTGGAAGAAGGTATATCATACTAGAGCAGTCGAGATATCAAACGAACATGATAGTTACTGGATTTTTCTTGATGGATACAAATCTGAAGAGATTAGTGACCTTTATTGGTATATGTGTGATGTAATTGAGCAACTGAAACGGTTAAACAAAAATTTAAATATAACTAAAATTATGAAAGAGGTAGCATATGAAAATAGTACTCGATTTACTAACTGACAGCTATAACTCATATTCATCAGAAACAATTGATTTTGAATCTTACAGTGATTCTTCGGAAGTGGAGATAAGGTTGGGAGACAGAGTGGTTGGTATTGATAAGCAAGAATTAATTAAGTCAATTGAAGCACTATGTAAGTAAAAGATGCATTTTATGAGGAGATGGGTATATGTCTTTTGACATGGAGAATTTTATGAATGAAACACAATTGAGAAACAATTTTATAGATGAGTTTAAAATGTGTGCCTACAAAGATAAGGACGGATTCCCTAATGTTTACATGGATAGAGTTTGGAGTACTATCGATAAATTGGATGAGAAATTGAAAGATAGAGTATTGTTTTGGTTTGTGACAGAGCATCTAACATTAATTAATAAATACAAGGTTACCAGTAAAATGAGAAAAGGAGATGCGACGATGAAGATTGAACGCGAAGAAGTTGTTTATACATATGAAACAGAAGAAGAAGGCTTTAATCACCAAAAACTGATGGAATCACAAGGGTGGTTATATATTAAAAATAACCTATGTTAAATAATTCGGCTTGAATCGGAGGTACAAAATGATTCAAAACTACATGGAAATCATGAATAACAAGAAAGATTCTAAACAAATTTCAGATGAAGAATATGCAAAATACATAAGCAAGCTATGGCAGTGGCAAATAAATAGTACAACAGAATATTATCAATCGGAGGATGATCATTTTTGATGATCAATAATACATATGAAATTTTTGAATCAAAATGATATTTTTCAAATTTTAAGGAAGTCTCTCAAGAAGCATTATGGCAATTTCACTAGTGAACCTAAGATTGAAATTGATGTTGATGTAATGGCTAGTAAATATGATTTTTATTCGAGAAAAATTAGTTTTAGTGGAAAGATTGTATCTTTTAAATATAGTGAGGAAATCTATAAGAGAAGACTTACTTTGAAAGAAATTGAGGGAATGATTGAATTAGAGTTAGGCGGAGAAGTAAATGTTGCAGCATACATAAATGAGATTGAAGAAGTGTTAACAAGAGATAGTTACAATAAACACACTGTTTTAGTGGCTACAGTGACAAACGAAGAACTTTTATTAGATAAAGATTGCATCATGACTTTAATCGACATAGCTATTGATATGAACGATAAAGAGTGGTTTATTGAGCTAACACATAAATATAATCAATTACAGTTGAATATGAGTTCAACTAAAGTTTGACGACATCAAGAATGCAAAATGAACAAGAATAATGTAGAACTACATTGATACATAAAATACCCAATGTTTATAAGGATTTATTGATAGTGATTTCTACGTAAAATCCTGATTTTATCATTTGCTGTGTTTTTGAAACGTATAAAAAATTAAATATAATGAAACTGTAGAATAAAAGAGATAGATGTGGTATAATCAAATTAGAAATTGAGGACACAAATGGACACAAGTGTGATGGATTGTGACAGACTGGTACATGTGTTCACACAAATTCTAAGGAGGTTATACCACTTTGCTTAATACGGTTAACTTAGATCTGGGATTTAGTTGGACTAAGGCAGAAAAGGGAGGGGTGATTTACAGACAGCCATCAATTATAGGCGAAGCAAAAGATATGTTTGATCAAAATATTGAAGCTAATCATTTTATATTTAATGATGAAATGTTTGTTGGAACTCTTGCACTTAACTACAGTGACATAAAATACTTTTCATTAAATAACAATAAGGCAGAAGCTGAAACAAGTGACATACTACTAAAGACTGTATTGGGCTATTTAGCACGAAGAGAAAGGGTTAATCTAGTTACTGGTCTTCCAATTAATTTTTATTTTAAGCAGAGAGAAGCTTTTGAGGAGAAATTGCTGGGACTGGCTGATCAAGGTGAGTACAAAATAAAAAAAGGTCGAGGAAAGAGTTTTTTAGTTCAACCAATAGTTGAGAAGTGTAAGCTAGTACCTCAAGGACTTGGAATAGTAATGGATTATTTATTAGGAGACAATGGTAAAATAGCAAAATTGAAAGCCGCTCAATTACGAATTCTGACTATAGATTTGGGGTTTTATACAATCAACCTCTTAGGGCTTGATGACTCAAAAATAATGAAAGAGTCTAAGAGTATAGTGCTAGGAGTAGAAAAAGCTTATAAATTACTACAAGCCTACATACACAAATTGACTGGGACTTCTCCAGAACTTTATGAACTAGATCCATATGTCATTTCAGGAAAATATAATGGATACGATATTTCGCCTCTTATTAAAAAGGCATTTAAATCACTTGCCATGCAAATTAAGAACGAAATTGAGAGTCTGAATATGAACTTTGATATTTATTTGGTTGCTGGTGGTGCAGCTCACTTTGTTTTTGATTACCTCGATCTTCCAAATAAAGTCTTAATGGATCAGTTTGCTCAAACAAGAGGATATCGGAAGATAGGCAAGAAATCATGGAAATAGCTGCCAAAGCAAGACTTAGACCGAAAAAAGATGATGATCTCATTCAGGCTTGGAATAGTTTGCCACCACACAAGGATAAAAGTGATATTGTAAGGGAGGCATTAAGATTATTTTTCTTTGGAGTTTATCCAACTCCCAATAACATAATTCAGACATCGGAAAAACATATAGTATTAGAAGAAGAAAAAGAGTTTACAGTAGAAAAAATTGAACAAATAATTAATGAGCAGGATTATGAGGATAGGTTTGATGAGTTATTAAATTCCTTTGAGTAGGCTTCGGCCTACAATACATACAATAAGGGAAGCTACAAGGATTAAAGTAAAATTAAAAGTTGAATATCTGAAGTTCTTAGTGAATAAGTGTTATGTTAATGGCGTTGAATATTTGAACAAACATACCTGCATGTTGTAGACCATATTAGGCATATACTGTCACAACGAGAGGTGATTACTGTGGATGAAAGCTCTAGAAGGATTACTGTTAATGAATCAAGGATCAATGTTGTTTTTAAAAGTCAGGAGGCTTATGAAGCAATATCTGAACAAAACGAAGAAATTCCATTAACCAGTAATCATTACGAATCCGCAGCAGACATATTTAAGGATTTAGACGATATGATTGGACTTGAAAAGGTAAAAGAACTTGTGTACGAAATTTATGCATTAATACAGGTACAAAAACTTAGAAGTGAAGAAGGTCTTAAAAGTAGTAATCAGGTATACCATATGATATTCAAAGGAAATCCCGGTACAGGGAAGACGACAGTGGCAAGAATAGCTTCTAAGTTGCTAAACAGAATGGGTATCCTTAGTAAAGGTCATCTAATTGAAGTAGAGCGAGCAGATTTAGTTGGAGAATACATTGGTCACACCGCACAAAAAACACGAGATCTTGTTAAGAAGGCTATGGGAGGTATTCTTTTTATTGATGAAGCCTACAGTTTGGCTAGAGGAGGAGATAAAGATTTTGGAAAGGAAGCTATAGATTGTCTTGTAAAAGTCATGGAGGATAGAAGCGATGATTTAATAATTATCCTTGCTGGATATCCAGATGAGATGGGGATGTTTCTTAGAACAAATACAGGTCTCCCATCTCGGTTTCCAATACAAATAGATTTTCAGGATTACACAACAGATGAGCTAATGTTAATTGCAGTAAAGATGGCATATGAAAAAGACTACAACATTACCTCTGATGCACTTATAAAGCTTAGAGAAATAATTCAGATTGAGAAAGACTCAAGAAGTAATTTTAGCAATGCACGTTATGTTCGTAATGTGATTGAAAAAGCGATTCGACACCAAGCTGTCAGAATAATGAGTAGACGTGTGAAGATTTCTAAGCAAAATTTAATGGATATTTTGCCACGAGATATATCAAATTCAAATGTTGAAATGAATAAAAGAGAATCTATCATATTGCCATAAATTAAATTGTATTTGTCCATAAAGAACAATCATACTTAATTAACTTAGCTAGAAATCCATCGATTGTTCTTTATGAGCCTCATAAATATTTAAGGGGGTGAGAGGTGCAAAATATTCATATCAGATTTTATTAAAATCAATATTTTATAGGATTAGGAGGTCGGTAATCATTTGTGTGTTTTGTAATTATCATAATCATCGAGACTATAGCAATATTTTTACACCAGATTGTTCGGTTAAAATTGATGACTATGTGAAAAGATCAAAAGAACTAGACCATAAGATACTCTCTAGTATGGAACATGGATTTCAAGGAAGGTATTTTGATACATATGATGTAGCAAAAAAAGAGGGCTTAAAATTCATTTTTGGCACAGAGGCTTACTGGGTAAAGGATAGATTTGAAAAAGATAATACTAATGGTCACATGTGTATTTTCGCTAAATCAGAAAAGGGCAGAAGAGATATTAATCGGATTCTTTCTGAAGCCAATGAAACAGGTTACTATTACAAGCCTCGTGTTGATTTGGATCTGATTTCAACTCTCGATCCTAATGAGGTATTTGTCACAAGCGCATGTATTGCTTTTTGGCAATATGAGGATATTGAAAAAATTGTGCTTGATTTGAACTCATATTTCGGTAAGAATTTTATGCTTGAGGTACAAGCGCACCATACAGATCCTCAACGAAAACTTCATAAAAGAATATTAGATATTTCGGCAAAGCATAATATTGAATTAATTGCAGGTTGTGATAGTCATTTTATTTATCCTGAACAAGCTAAGGATAGAAATGCTGTACTAGAAGCAAAAGGAATTCGATATGAAAATGAAGATGGTTGGTTTATGGATTATCCAGATGGTCAAACATTTAAGCAGCGCTTTTTGGATCAAGGAGTGTTAAACGAACCACAAATAGATCAAGCAATCAAGAACACTATGATCTTTATGGATTTTGATGACTATGATTCTGATTTAATTAAAGTCTTTAGTAATGACATTAAGTTACCTACCATATATCCAGATTTAACACAGGAACAGCGAGATCATAAGTATAAGCAGCTTTTAAATAGTAAGTGGAGAGAAACTAAAAGTACTATTCCAAAAGAGAAACATACAAAATACATAGATGAAATTCGAAAAGAAGGTTCGGTTGTTGTTAATACTAAAATGTCTGACTACTTCTTAATTGACCATGAAATAGTCAAAGAAGCTGTAAGTATGGGCGGTATTATCACATCCACAGGTCGTGGCTCAGGAGTTTCCTTTTATACAAATACTCTACTAGGATTTTCAAAAGTAGATAGAATTTCCGCTCCTGTACATCTGTATCCAGAAAGATTTATGAGTGAAAGCAGAATTTTGCAAACAAAATCCCTGCCCGATCTTGATCTTAATTTAGGGAATCCTGAAGTATTTATTGCTGCTCAGAAAAAAGTGCTAGGTGAGGGACATTCTTATCCTATGATTGCTTATGGAACCTTCAAACGCAAGTCTGGATTCAAGTTATATGCCAAATCACAAAGCCTTGATTTTGATATTGCAAATGAGGTGTCCAAGCAGTTAGAAAATTATGAGAACGACTTAAAATATGCTGAAGATGATGAACAAGATTTGATTGATGTATACGATTATGTTGACGAGAAGTATCATCATCTAATCAAGGAAAGTGAAAAGTATACAGGTATCATTTCAGATAAAAAGCCTCATCCATGTGGACACTTAATTTATCAAGGAAACATTAAAGAAGAAATTGGCCTTATCAGAATAAAGAGCGAATCAACTAAAAAAGAAGTAATTGCTGCCTTGATTGATGGTGATATCGCTGAACGCAAAAAATTTCTTAAGAATGATCTTCTCAAAGTAGATGTTGTAAAAACTACATATGATACTTATAAAAGAATCGGTTTACAAGTTCATTCGGAGACTGAATTGCTAGATGTAATAAAAGATAATGATAAAGTATGGGATATTTATGCCAGTGGATTAACCGTAGGAGTTAATCAAGTTGAGAAATATTCTACAACACAAAAAGTAATGAAATACAAGCCGAAAAATATTTCTGAGTTAACTGCTTTTATTGCTGCAATCCGTCCTTCTTTTAAATCAATGTATCATACATTCGAAAGTAGAAAACCTTTTGCATATGGAATAAGCAGCTTCGACAATTTAATACAAACTGAAGAAATGAAAAACTCGTTTGTATTGTACCAAGAACAAACTATGGCTACACTTGCCTATGCAGGATTTCCTTCAGACGAAACATACGGGATTATTAAAGCAATCAGTAAGAAGAAACCTGCTGTAGTAAAACCACTCAAAGAACGATTTTTGAAAGGATTTAGTGATAAAATCCTCGCTAAAGAAAACGTGACCGAACAAGAAGCATTCGATATGAGTGATAAGGTTTGGAAAATTATCGAGGATTCAAGTGGATACGGATTTAATGCAAGCCATGCATACAGTTATGCTCTTGATTCGGTCTATTGTGCATATCTCAAGAGCCATTATCCTCTCTTTTTCTATGAATCACTTCTTAGGCATTTTTCAGAAAAGAAAAATAAAGACAAATTAGGGTTACTCAAAGAAGAGATGCAAAGAGGTTTCAACATCAAAGATGGTGGCATTAAATTTGGAACGGATAACAGAAGTTTTGTGGCAGATGAAAAAACCAATTCGATTTATGCTGACTTGTCTGGTATCAAATATATGAACACAAAGATTGCAGAAGAACTTTTTGAACTAAGAGTGAATACATATGAGTACTTTATTGATTTATTGGTAGATATATCTCAGAAGACATCTGTTAACTCTAGACAGTTAAAAATTTTGATTATGCTTAATTATTTTGATGACTTCGGACATAGTGGATATCTTATGAAAATATTTGATGAATTCAATGAAGGTAAATATAAATACAAAAAAACATATGTAGCTAAAACAATTGAAACCCGACTGACTGAGTTACGAAGAATCGAGAAGGAGTTAAAAGTAAACAATGTGCCGGAGGTTTTGCCGAATGAAACAATAATGTTTCAAATTGAACATATGGGCTATGCTGATGCAAAATATCCAAATGTTAACGCGAGTTGGTGCGTTGTTACCGACTTAGATACTAAATATTCTCCTAAGCTTACTTTATACAACTTAAGACGTGGAGAAGAACGAATATTTAAAATGGACAAAAAAACATTTAATACTAGAGATGCATCGCTTAGGATCAACAAGGGCGATTTGATTGAAATAACTGGTTTTAAAAAGAAAGCAAGACAAATTCCTGATGGAAATGGTGGCTTTAAGCCAACTGACCAGATAGATATTTGGATTACTGGTTATTCAAAATACACAGACAAGGAGAAATTACATGGATAGTAAAATGAATAAGCAAAAAATTGAAGAAATATTAAATCGGAAGCTTAGCGAGAAAGAGTACAAAGAGATTGTATCAATCGTCCTAAACAAGCTTCTAGAAGAATAAATTAATGGCAAATAACCTCGACAGATTTGAAAGTCCATATCATGAGTTTAGATTTCCTGATGCACAAAATGAGGAGGTGAATAAGTTTTTAACTTGTGCAGGGTGTAATGAAGATATTTTAGTTGGAGAGGAAATATTGATCTTGTTCGACAGTCTGAGTGTCCACGATGACTATGACTGCTTAAAGAAAGCGAATGGAGCAAAAAGAATTCTTGCAGGAGAGGAATGGTAATTTGAATTTAGTAGGTCATAATATTGAGCTTGTTAAAGAATTGAAAATACATACACTAAAAAGACTTGAGATGTACAATAAATATGGATTTATAAAGGAAGATAAGTATGAGGAACTAGTAAAACTAGAAACAAATTATTTGGATGATCGACTGAAGATGATGGAGAGTTTACTATGAGTAAATACTTGTATGGATTTGACTTAAGTATGGAATGTACTGGATTAACTATTTTTGAACTCGATACAATGAAACCTATTTTAGTTACAAGTATCTCGACCTCACATTTCAAGAAATCTGCTACTCATGGACAAAAACTTAAATACATAGAAGATAGAATGTTAGAGATTATAAAACAATATCCTCCAACAGTAGTAACAATTGAACGTGGATTCAGTAGGTTTAATACAAGTACACAGGTCATATATAGAGTCCATGGAATCATTAACAAGCTTTTTTATCAAACTGAACAAATATATTATCCACCAAAAACCGTCAAGGAGGCTATTTGTCGAGGGGATGCCACTAAAAAGTATGTACAGGATACCATAAAGAAAGTTTATTCTAACATCATTTTTGAAAATGAAGACGAATCGGACTCTTTTGCGGTAGCACTCACGTATCTAATCAAGAATAAGCTAATCGAATGGAACAAATTAGAGATCAAGAAAAAAAGAACAATTAGAAAGTGTGAGTAAAAGTAGTATTTTACAGAGAGTAGATAACTATTTATAAGCCTACTTTCAACATAATTTGAAAGGAGGGAACATATTGAAAAGAAGTAACATAAATAGTTTTGAGGTTGCAATACATATTGCTGATAAAGAAGAAGCCAAACCGATTGAAGAAATAAATAATGAATTTACAATTTGGTTGGAAAATATCATGAAAAAGTATTCTCATTTAGTACCAAATGATATATAATAAATACATAAAAATAATGAAATAATTTAAATGGGAGGAACTTTATGCTCAGAACTTTGACAGGTTCAGAAAAATTCACCAAAACTGAGCTTGAAGCCTTGGTCGCTAAGATCAAGGCTCTTATTTACGCTCGTGTATCTACTGACGGACAAGTTGAAAATTATTCAATCGAGTCACAGGTTGAAAGATGTATGGACTTAGCTAAGCAAAAAGGTATTAACGAAGATGAAGTAGTGGTTCTAGTAGAAGATGGGGAATCAGGCGACAATCCTAATCGCCCTATGATTAACTATGTTTTATTCTTGTTGGAGTATGGGATTGGTGATCATGTTATTTTTCTACATCCCAACAGGATGAGTCGTTTTCTTCATTTACAAACACAACTGTCTAATCGCATATGGGGTCTTGGCAAAGATTTCTGGTTTGTTGAGTTTGATTTTGACAAATCGAGTCCAGAATCAATGTTGAACTTCAACATCCAAGGTTCTATTGCCGAATACAACAAAGCAAAGATACTAGCAGATACTAAGCGTGGCAGAATTACAAAGGTTAAAAATGGTCAAATACCGGGTTTAAACAGAATTTATGGGTATACCTATGATACTGAATTGGACACACTAGTTGAGAATCCCGTAGAAAAAGAAATTTATTTGAAGATGGTTGATATGCTTTTACATAAAGATTATAGCTGTTCTAGGATTGCCGAAGAATTATCTTTACGTAACGTGCCAGCTCCTAAAAAAGACAGATGGTATCAAGTTACGATAAGTAGAATATTTAAAAATGAAACCTATACAGGCAATTATTATTTTGGCAAAACCAAAGTAATCCATAATGCTGATGGAACAAAGAAACAAGTTCCACAACCAAGAGAAGAATGGAGAAGAATATCTGTACCTGTTTACATTGATATGGAGACATACTATAGAATTCAGAAGAGACTTGATGAACTAAATAAGAACAAACCCGGAAGACCCACAGAAGATTATTTATTACAGGGAATTTGTCGTTGTGGTAGATGTGGGGCAGCAGTATCGTCGGGTGTGACTACGAAAACTAAGAATAGGTTGCTGAAGTATTACGTTTGTCAACACAAAACAAAGAAGTCTTATGAAGTGGGGACTGGTGAATCCAATCCAATTTGCAAAGGACGTAATTGGAGAGTTGATTACGTAGATAAAATTGTTTGGGAGTACGTTAAAAATATTATATCTGAACCAACAGAATTTTTTGAACGTATAATTAAACAACAATCAGAAAACTCAAACTCTGATGAATTGCTTAAACAAAAAAAGAAATTGGAAAAGTCCCTACAGGAAAAAGAAGCGTCTCGCGAACGTTATACAGAGATGTATGCGGCTGGAATAATCAAATCAATGAAGGATTTAGAAGATAAAGTGTCAGCCGTAGATGAACAGATAAAAGATATAAAAGAGGAATTGCATACAATAGACCAAAGCTTATCGACTGTACTTAATAAGAAAAATCACATTGAATTAGTGCAAAAATCATTGAGATCATTTAAATATCTTATCGATAACGATCATATAGATACAGAGACCAAGAGAAAAGTGACGCGATTATTTATAAAAAAAGTTATACTCAATGAAGACAATAAAATAAATATTTATTTACACCTAGGATTTATTGATAACCACGAGAAAGAATCTGACAATCAACACATAAGTACCAACAATTGCCAAGGCCATGGAAGACCAAAAAAATCAATTTATTTTGATCCTCGCAGGGTATTCGGGAGAAATGGACTTTTTTTTACGGACCAATCCTGGTCTTCCTTCTCGTTTTCCAATCCAACTGGATTTTCCTGACTACACTGTGGATCAACTCATTCAAATTTCGGAGATGATGGCTAAGGAACGGGATTATATTCTCATGCCTCAGTCTATACTCAAAATGAAGGAGCATTTGCTAAATGAGCGGAATGACAGTCTCCATGCATTTAGTAATGCACGTTATGTTCGTAATGTGATCGAAAAAGCGATTCGGCACCAAGCCGTCAGGCTGCTTAATCAGTACAGGAGTGGGCAACCCGGCAAGCAGGAATTGATGACGTTGCGACCAGAGGATTTGAAAATGGACAAAAGATAGGCGATAATAGGAATCTGAATCATATCGAATTGTATGACATCGAACGAGGGCCGGCCTGACATCAGGTCGGTTTCTGTTCGAGAGTTGACATGAAAATAAAGGAGCAAACAATATGGCGAACTCCACTCATGATACACAAACCGAAATGCAGGATAAGGCGGTACTGGTCAGTCTAATTACGGATGAAGTCAAACGATCTGGCATCAATACGGAATATTCGTTGGAAGAACTGGTGAAGCTGGCTGAAACAGCGGGAGTTGAAGTGCTGAGCGTTCTCACACAGAATAGGGAATCCAAGGACTCAAAATGGTTTATTGGCAAAGGAAAAGTAGATGAATTGCGTGCAGTTGCTGAAGAATTGGGAGCGAATACAGCTATTTTTGATCAGGAGCTATCGGGAGCTCAAGTACGAAATCTTGAAGAGAGCCTGGATCTCAAAATAATTGACCGGACACAGTTAATTCTGGACATTTTTGCTCAGCGTGCAAAGACACGGGAAGGTATTATCCAGGTTGAACTGGCGCAGTTGTCATACTTACTCCCTCGACTGTCTGGACACGGTAAAAATCTTTCGCGGCTCGGTGGCGGAATCGGGACACGTGGTCCTGGTGAAAGCAAGCTAGAGACGGACCGTCGTCACATTCGTGACCGAATCAGTGATCTGAAACGCCAACTTGAGGAAGTGACGCGTCATCGGTATTTACACAGGGAGCGTAGACAAAAGGCCGGCATCGTCCAGGTGGCACTCGTTGGCTATACAAATGCCGGCAAATCAACACTGTTGAAGCAACTGACAGCTGCCGATGTATATATTGAGAACCAACTATTTGCGACGCTTGATCCTACCTCTAGAACAATGGAACTGCCGAGTGGCAAAGAAGTTATTCTCACAGATACAGTAGGATTTATTCAAAATCTGCCTCATGATTTGGTTGCCTCTTTCCGGGCCACTTTGGAGGAGGCCAATGAGGCTCATCTCATTTTACATGTCGTGGACGCCTCCTCAGACATGCGTGACGAACAAATGAAAGTTGTAGAGTCAATCCTGCAACAGCTTGGGGCTGCGGACAAGCCTCAGATCGTATTGTTTAACAAAAAAGATGCTTGCACCCCTGAGCAATTGGAAATGCTCCCTTCTGGGGAAGGCTATTTGAAAATCAGTGCTTTTGATGAAGCAGATTTGCTACGCATTCGCGAACTGGTTCAGGAGCATCTGAGCGGTGACACACTGAGATTTCGTATTCCTGCGGAACGTGGGGATTTAACATCGGTGCTTTATCGAATTGGAGATGTACTGCTGACAGAGTATGATGGCAATGATGTCATTTATGAGGTAGAAATTCAAAGAGGAGAATACGAAAAGTATGGTCATGCACTTAGTGAGTTCACAGAAAGTTAACATCTAATGATGTTTTTAGGTCCATAAGATGATAATGCTCATCGTTCGAATTGAATAACAATATAACATGATTAGCCTAAGGCTGCGGAAGAGAGAGGGTCAAGAAGGTAAATGGTAGTTTTTAGTCCGGAAATCCAGCAAATTCAGGAAACAGTAGAACATAAAATACAAGAACGTATACAGCACATAGATCATATTGTGGATGCAAATCAGTGGAAGGTCATTCAGGCCTTCCAGCGCAAGCAAGTGAGCGATTTTCATTTTGCAGGTTCAACGGGATATGCTTACAATGACCGGGGGCGTGAAGTGCTGGAAGAGGTCTATGCAGATGTGTTCGGTGCGGAGGCAGCGTTGGTGCGTCCGCATTTTGCCTCGGGAACGCATACCATCGCTACGGCTTTATTTGGTGTGCTGCGTCCAGGGGATGAGTTGTTATACATTACAGGGCGACCTTATGATACCTTACACAAAGTGATTGGTAAGCCTGGCGATGGAACAGGATCATTGCAGGACTTTGGTGTTACTTATGGAGAGACAGCGCTGACAGCAGAAGGTAAGGTGGACTGGAAAGCGGTGGAGTCCGCAATCCATGCGAACACCAAAGTGATCGGTATCCAGCGCTCACGCGGCTATGATTGGAGAGCTTCCTTTAGTGTGGCAGATATTGAAGAAATGACGGCACGAGTGAAGAAGATAAAGCCTGATGTTATTGTCTTTGTGGACAATTGCTACGGGGAATTTACTGAGAAGCTGGAACCTACCCAGGTCGGTGTCGATTTGATGGCAGGTTCGTTGATTAAAAATCCTGGTGGAGGTATTGCAGAAACGGGTGGATATATCTGCGGTAAACATCAATATGTAGAGCTGGCATCCTACCGATTAACAGCACCTGGTATTGGTGGAGAAGTAGGAGCCATGCTAGGCACTACACGGGGCATATACCAGGGGCTATTCCTTGCTCCTACATTGGTGGGGCAAGCAGTTAAAGGAAGCATATTCGCTGCTGCAGTCTTTGAAGAAATGGGGTTTGAGACCAAACCTGCTTGGCATGAAGAGCGTACGGATCTGATTCAGGCCATTTCTTTTAGCGGACCAGAACATCTAATTGCTTTTGTACAGGGCATTCAGCGCGCAGCCGCCGTGGATAGCCATGTGGTGCCAGAGCCGTGGGATATGCCGGGTTATGAGCATCCGGTTATTATGGCCGCAGGTACGTTTATACAAGGTGGAAGTTTGGAATTATCCGCAGATGCTCCGATTCGGGAGCCTTATATTGGTTACATGCAAGGCGGCTTAACCTACTCTCATGTCAAATATGGAGTACTTATGGCTCTGCAAACGATGAAAGAACGTAAATTATTGTGAGTTTTTCTAACATATCATTGACACTTTGCATCAGCTAAATGTACAATAAGGTGAATAATAGATCACTGGAAGGTTGATGACAAATGGGCGACGAAATTCGCAGAAATATGGCCTTATTTCCAATAGGTATTGTCATGAAGCTAACGGACTTGTCAGCACGTCAGATTCGTTATTATGAGCAGCATAATTTGATAGTTCCTGCCCGTACATCAGGTAACCAACGTCTTTTTTCATTTAATGACGTAGAGCGTCTGCTTGAAATTAAGGCGTTGATCGAGAAGGGTGTTAACATTGCAGGAATTAAACAAGTCATGAATCCGGTTACCAAGGAATCAGAGGAAGCTACAGTTATTACTGCAGATACGGAAGTCAAACGCCGTGAAATGTCCGATACTCAGCTTCATCGTTTGTTGAAACAACAACTTGTTGCAGGCAAAAGACCAGGACAGGTATCTTTGATCCAAGGCGAATTATCACGATTTTTCAACAAAAGATAATGCTGTGGCTTACCTTTTGGCATAAGGTTGTTTTACTTAAAAAACGGTCTCATCATTTAAGTCATTTATGTCATTTATGATACAGCCGATTTGCATATAGTCGTTACAGAAAGGGAGAGGTTAGTGTGAGTTATACCAGAGAAGATATCATTAGGATTGCGGAAGAAGAAAATGTTCGTTTTATTCGTTTGCAGTTCACAGATTTGCTGGGTACCATTAAGAACGTTGAAATCCCTGTTAGCCAGCTGGAAAAAGCGTTGGATAACAAAATGATGTTTGACGGTTCTTCGATAGAAGGCTACGTACGCATCGAAGAATCTGACATGTACTTATATCCGGATTTGGATACCTGGGTTGTTTTCCCTTGGGTAACTTCGGATCGTGTAGCTCGTTTGATCTGCGATATTTACAAGCCAGACGGCTCTCCATTTGCAGGTGACCCGCGGGGAATCTTGAAACGTGTACTTAAAGAAGCTGAAGAACTGGGCTACACTTCGATGAATGTCGGACCAGAACCTGAATTCTTCTTGTTCAAAACCGATGAAAAAGGCGATCCAACCACAGAACTGAATGACCAAGGTGGATATTTTGACCTGGCTCCAATGGATCTGGGTGAGAACTGCCGTCGTGAAATTGTTCTTAAGCTTGAAGAAATGGGCTTCGAAATTGAAGCATCCCACCATGAGGTTGCACCTGGTCAGCATGAGATTGACTTTAAATATGCAGATGCAGTAAAAGCTGCCGATCAGATTCAAACGTTCAAGCTCGTTGTTAAGACGATTGCTCGTCAGCATGGTTTGCATGCTACCTTTATGCCAAAACCTTTATTCGGCGTGAATGGCTCCGGTATGCACTGCAACCAATCGTTGTTTAAGGACAATGAAAACGTATTTTATGATGAGACGGATGAACTCGGATTAAGCCAGACAGCTCGCCACTATATGGCAGGCATTCTTAAACATGCACGTGCAATGGCAGCGATCACGAATCCAACAGTAAATTCCTACAAACGCCTCGTACCAGGTTATGAAGCGCCTTGTTATGTCGCTTGGTCTGCAAGCAATCGGAGTCCGATGATTCGGATCCCCGCATCTCGTGGCCTGAGCACTCGCGTCGAAGTTCGGAACCCTGACCCGGCAGCGAATCCTTATCTAGCCCTGGCCGTAATGCTGAGAGCAGGTTTGGATGGTATTAAACGTCAGATGGCTCTGCCAGCCCCAATTGATCGCAACATCTACGTGATGTCCGAGGAAGAGCGAATTGAAGAAGGCATTCCAAGTCTGCCTGCAGACCTGAAAGAAGCTTTGTCTGAGCTTATTCGGAGCGAGGTTATCTCTGATGCACTGGGTGATCATGCTCTGGCTTACTTCTATGAGCTCAAGGAAATTGAATGGGATATGTACAGAACCCAAGTACATCAATGGGAACGTGATCAATATCTGACGCTTTATTAATAGATAAAAACCTGTGAGTATGCGGTTTTTTTGGGAGTTGTAATGGGGGACGTTTCAGAGGAGTTTATTAATTCTTCTGGGGTGTCCCCCAAACGTCCCCCGACTTAAAATTGTTTGAGCCGAGAATTTTGCTTGTGTATTCCTCATATCTGTCTATGTTACGTTTCTCTAACTTTTTAGAAATGTGTGCGTATACATCAGATGTAATCTGCACACTACCATGACCAAGCTGCTCCTGGACAAACTTTATATCGGCTCCAGCTTCAAGCATGAGCACTGCGTAAGTGTGACGAAGAGAATGGATACGCAAAACTCCATCGAGACTAGCGCGCTTCAAGATACGCTTAAATGCGTTAAATAGTGTTGACTTCGGCATAGGACGTCCGTCATTTCTACATAGAACGAGATTTAAATCATGTCGGTACATTGTTTCTCCGAGATTAATTTTATTCTGGTTCTGCCAACTAGCATGATACTTTAGATCGTTGATTAGAGATGTACTTACACTGATTGTTCGTTTTGATTTGAAGGTTTTTGTTTCCCCGAATAGCTCGTCCTCGTTATCAGGTTGGAAATCCAAAGTTTCATTAATGTGAATTTTTTTCTCCTTAAAATTAATATCAGACCACTTTAAAGCAGCGGCTTCACCTTTACGCATGCCAGTCTCCAACAGCACCTTGAAAAATATCCAGTATATATAACCATATCCTCTTGCTGTATAAAGAAAACGAGGAATATCCTCAGAATCAATGAAATCAATAGTTTTTTGTTTCCTCTCTCCCTTAATAATTGATCCTATGCAAGGATTACGTTCTAACTTTCCTTGAATTACTGCGAGTTCTAAAGCACTGTAAACTGTTGAGTTAATTATTTCGACTGTTCTTCGGCTTAAGCCTTTTTCTAAACAAGCATCTAAAAATTTTTGGTACATATCTGGTTTTAAATCTTTTATCATTAATTGTTTAAAATAAGGCTTAATGTGTGTTTTTAGATTGTTCATATGTTGTTTAAGTGTGTTTTTTCTAACATCTCCTTTTTTATAGTTGATGATCCAACTTTCTATATAATCGACGAGAGGCATGTCAATCTGTTCGTAACCTTGTTTTATTCTCTTTAAAAATTCTGCTGCAGCTAACTCTGCTTCCGGTTTTGTACGGAATCCCCGTTCTGACTTCTCCTTTTGTTGCTGTGTAAACGGATCGGTGTACTTTAACCGATACCGCCAACCACTCTTTAATCTTTTAAAGTTTGCCATGATTATTCCTCCAATAGAACAAATGTTCCGTTTTTTGTGTATGTGAAACCGCCTCGCAGCGGTGAAAGCGCAAAGTGAATATTTAGGAAAGCTATTTCATTCAAAACAATTAATTTTTTTTGTTCTTTTTAGCATCCCAGAACATAGCTTCCATGACCCGTTTAATTTTTTCTTTGTCGTCTTCTGAGATTGGTATGCCATCGAACATTACCGGCGCATCTTCTTCAAGTATTGTTTTAAAATCCCGAATGTCCTTTGACGTGGCCCACTCTGGATATTGGCGATCATCTTTTTCGGCTTCTGTACGGCCAAGAAGGTAATCTACGGTTACATCAAAATACTCGGCTAATTTTGAAGCCACCTCAGTATTTAAAGTTCGGCTTCCTTTTTCGATATTGTATAGAAATTGAGGGGTAATTCCTAAAAATTCAGCTACTTGTACTCCTGATTTCTTTTGTGATTTTCTAATCTCTCTTATCCGGTTAGGATAACTAGACATGTCCTGTGACCGCTCCTTTTAAACTAATTGATGAATTAATGATATCAACAAATAGATTAAAATACAAACAGCAAATAGATTAAAAAGAAGCAAATAGGCGAAAAATTGAGCATATATATTAAACTATATGGATAATAATCTAAAATTCTTTTATTTGAATCTATTTGATTAATTTTACGTTTGATTTAATTAATCAAATAGATTAATATTATTTCAACGGAGGTGATGAAATGAAGGTTTCTGAACAAATGAGGCCACTTATAAATGAAAAAGGATTAAATCCTTCTGATTTAGCTCATTTAGTTGGGTGTTCCCCGCAGTACATGCACAATTTGCTAAATGGAAGTCGTCGGTGGAACGAAACCACGCTTAGAAAAGCCTGCGATGCTTTGGGATTAGAGATCAAGCTGGTTCCTAAGAAATTAAAAGAAAACAACAATTAAGGAGGGATAAACATGTTGTCAGTCAGCGTTGACGAAAAGGAAGCCTTTCAACTGGTCAAATCGAAGATAGCGGAGGTTTTAAAAGAAGCTGATGTGGAGTACGTATTTTGGGATGCGGCTGAATTAAAGCGTCGTACATGTATGAGTTGGAACTTTATACAAGAACAATTTTTCTATCATCCAGGATTTCCGAAACGGAAAGTAGGGAGCAAATGGTATTTTCCTGCGAGAGAAACGCGTGAGTTCTTGGAAAATTGGTTATTGGAACAATCTTATTAAAGAAAGGAGAACAAAACTAAATGACTACACCCAATATAGAACAACTGAATGGTGCTGCAACCAAGAATAATCTTAGCGCGATTATGACTACGCAAGAATATCCAGAAGGACGTGATCTTGCTTACGACATTCTTCGTTTACTTAACAAGCACAAAGTGTCGTATTCGCAAGCAGAGCGCATTCTTGAAAAATCTAAAGAACACGTCAAAGAATACGCTCGACTCAACGAATAATTTTATTTGAAGATAATGATTTTGTCCTCGGTGTTAATGGTGATCGGTCTTGCTGAATATCTAACACTTAAACCGGATTCAATGAATTCAATCTCTGTCACAGTATCTTCATTACATTTTATGAGCAGTGTCGTGTCGTCTTCAGAAACGAAGAGTTTGAAAAGAAGTTGGTCTAGTAATTTTCCAACCATGGAATTCAGTCATGCTAATGTGCCTCCCTTCCTGATAATTTGATAAGCTTCGACAACTTCCATTTTATCACAATAAGGAGAGTAGAAAGGAGATTTACTTTGTTAATTGACATAAATCAGATCAAAGTCAGTGATCGTATCCGCAAGGACTTTGGCGGAATTGAAGAACTGGCCCGAGATATAGAACAAAACGGACTCATCAATCCTATTGTAGTAACACCAGATTATCAGTTAATTGCTGGAGAGCGGCGACTAAGAGCGCATCAGTTTCTAGGTCGGAAAGAAGTAACGGTCAGAGTCATGGAAATAAAGGATTTTGAGCATCAACTTCAGCTTGAGATTTCCGAGAATGAACATCGTAAGGAGTTCACTTTTTCCGAGCGAGTAGAATGGGCGCGGCGACTTGAAGAGGTCGAACGCTTGAAGGCCAAAGAGCGCATGTCTGGAGGTACGGAAAATTTTCCTGACCAACCTACCGGACAAGTTCGGGATATTGTAGCGGATCAGGCAGGCTTTGGCTCTGGCAGACAGTACGACAAAGCGAAGTTTATTGCAGAAAATGCTACTCCTGAAATCATTCAACAGCTTGATGAAGGTTTGATCAGCACTCATAAGGCATTCGTAGAAACCAAAGCTCGGCTCGAAGCTGCTGTGCGTGAGGCAGAGGAAAGAGCAGAGCAGGCAGAGCGGGACAAGCTTGAGTTACAAAGACAGTACAAAGATGCCATTCCTGCTGATCAACTTGAAGATGCAGTATCTGCTGCTGTAGAGCGTCATGAGGAAGAAACGGGCATTTTCATTCGTCAAAAGGAAAAAGAGGCAGAAGCACAGCTCAAGCAACGCGATGAATATTGGAAAAACAAACTCAATGATGATTTGGAAAAAGAACGTTTAAAAGTTGAACAATTGAAGAGTGGCTACCAAAGAGCTAAAGAAGAACTTGAGAGTATCAAACTCCAGCAGCCAGACGACTTCAACGAACAGGAGGCCGCTGCTCAAATGAAGAAGCTTCGCTTTGAAGCTGACAGCAACACGATCCAAGTGAGTATCCATGTGAAACAGTTTCTGCAAAAGGTTGGAATTACTTCGTTCATGTTGGGGGCAATAGGCAGTGCAAGTAGCTCTGAAAAGAAACGGTTGTCTGAAAGTTTGGATATGTTGGAAGCCTTCATTGAACAACTTCGTCCAGCTGTTAACGGTAGAAAGGTGGTAGAAAAATGACACTAATTAATCCTAATCAGCAGCCAGATTTTTTGTCTGTAGTTGAAAAGCAAATGCAACTGACAGAAGCCCAAGGCATGGCAATTAGAGGCCTCGTAGACGGTATTAAGCAAATGCATTTGGATGTAACTGAAAAAGTGGAAGAAGTTCAGATGATGGTTCAAGAGGTTCGGGACAGTGTAACGCTGACGGACGCTGAATGCTATCAGTTGCAGGATGCAGTAAGAATCAGGTCCATTACTCTCACAAAAGATCGTTACAAGGAGACAGATGGAAAATTTAACGAAACGGTCGGAAAATATCGCCGCATGATTTGGAGTAAGTTGAAAGTTTTGTTCTCAGTCGCGAAGTACAGTCACATCCGGCGCATTGATTTTGATGATTCCATTTACTTCGTTAAAGACTTTCGTCCAGAAGACTATATCTAAGGGGTGAATGATTATGACTCTACCGGAATTGGCTCGTATCTGGTTCGAAAACGAATTACAGCATGCCATTATCGTTCGTAATATACAACGCAAGAGCAAGTCAAAATGAGTAGCAAAATGCAAACCATTTACTCTATTCCTATTGTGGATGATGAAGGCTTCAAATTTACATTGGATCAACCAGCAGACTCGCTTATAGCCGCTGTATTACTCATGCATTGTTGGTTGAATTGTCAACATTCGGTAGATATTGAGATGCTACAGCTGACAGAGCAGGATAAGAAAAAGCTTTCTCTTCAAAAGGAAAAAGAACTTACTGAACAAAAGCTTCAGGCCATTTATAAAACTCAATATGCTATTACAGATAGTCCATGGCCTAATCACGTTTGTATTCAGAAGATGAAACCTTTGAAGGAACAAGCAAGGCAATTGAAGGCTAAAATATCCGAACTTGAGGCGGAGATATGGAGCTGAGAGAGTTGGACGATCATAAACGATCTAAGGTGCTTAGAGCGCAATTACGTGAGTTATATGAGGACAGCATTGACGCTGTTAAATTCGGATTACCGACTGACGAAATTCATGCTCAAATAGATTTGCTTACTACTGAATTAAGTGAACTTGAGGAATTTAAAAATGAAGAATATGAAGGGCTAGAGGCTCCTAAGTCATCAGGATACAAGATATCCGGTAAAAAAATAGGATGCTGCAAGCATTGCGAAAAAGAAGTCTTTGAAGGACAAAAAATTCCTAATCCAAAAGAAGAAGGACTTTTCTGTAATTACTATTGCCGTAAGTTATACCGCAAAAGAAACGACAGAGAAGCCCAGAAAAACAATCGTGCTACCAACACGATCACTTTATAAACATTTCAACGGCAGTATATCACGTATTTTAAAAATTGAAAATAGGAGCGTAATAATATGAATTTAAATAATTTGGTAAATGATGCGATGCAAACTATTCAAAAAGACGGGTTTGTTGAGCAGGTCATTAAAAAGCAACTTGAGACTACTATCAAAAAAGTGGTAGAAGAGTATTTTGGCACTTACGGAGATTTTCGTAAAGAGCTAGAAAATCACGTAAAAGAGCAGTTGCAAATTGATATGAAAAAATTGGGTATCGGCGGATACAATCTTATGGTTTTGAATGAAGTTAAATCTCAGTTGAATGCTGCTCTCCATATTCAAGGTGTTCAAAAAATTAAAGAAAACATTGAACAAATGCTTGTTGGTATTAAACCTGAATACAAGTTGTCTGAATTGATTGAAGCAATGAAGAAAGATGAGAATGATGACCATGAACGAGATGGTGAAAAAATATCTTTCATTTTGGAAGGCGAGGAGGATGGGTATCGTCACATCTATTTTGATCCAGAAAGCGAAAGTAGAGATTCGTGGGGTTCTGAAAAATCAAAGTACAGATACAAATATCAACTCCACTTGGACAAAGAAGGACACGTCTATGACTCTAAAATTGATGGTCAAAACCTTTCCAATAACAAAGATATTATGACATCGTTCTACCATTTTGAAAAGTTGATGTTCCAAATTTTTGCGACTGGAGCCAAGGTTATCCTGGATGAAGACGAAGTTGATACTTATTACGGCGAAGAATATTAATTGAGGGTTAAGGAGTGGCTGCATTGTCTCTACAAAAACAATATACGCTCGGAGAGCTTTATAGTCTTGCGGATCAATGCAGTCATGATTACCCTGCTACCCTGGCTCGCAAGATTGAATTGTTGACCGAAGTCCAGATTCTCCTAGGGCGCAAGTCAGCTGAGGCCGTAAGGGACTATAAGAAGAAATATGCTGAGAGGAAACGCGTTTATGCTGAAGCGTATATTGCAGCAAAGAACCTAAGGGAGCAGCGTGCAGAATTGGCGGTAATTGAACTTCGCATCCAAGAAGCAGATGCAGAAGCTGATAAGGTCCGCTGGAGTAATGCTGTGGAAAGTAATGACCAGGTAATTAACTCTTTAAAATACAGCCTAAAAGTTCTGCTAGCGGAGTTTGGAAACAACGCCAGCGGGATTAGATAGTATTCAGAAAGTACCGGGGTGAGGTGAGTGGTAAGTCCCCAATTAAAAGACGGGTTCATAGGAATAGCCAACAGCATTTGGGATGAGATCATAAGCCGTAAGTTTACTGAAAGGCAGCAAAAGATATTAAAACTCATTTTGCGGCTTTCCTACGGATGCCAGAAGAAAAGTGCAACAATCCCTCTACTGACTAATTTTGAACTGTGTGGTGTACGTATACAGGACGCTAAGAAGGAAATTACCTATCTGATGCAGTGCAAAGTAATAGAGTGGGACGGCAAGCAAATTTATTCCTTAAATAAGAATTATGATGAATGGCGTGTAAGTCTCGTTAAAGAATGGAACGAGGAAAAATTCAAGGAACTTATTTCAATAAATCTTGCCGTATATAAAGTTACGAAAAGTGTAAGTAAACAGGCGGGTGATAAAGTGGAAAGTTACGAAAAGTGTAAGTCAGGAGTTACGAAAAGTGTAAGTGGCGACTTACGAAAAGTGGAAGTCAAAGAGGGTGAAAACCCTTGTGGGAGTAAGGACGAAGGCACTCCTAAAGACATGTTTAAAGACAATATTAAAGACAGTAGTTGTTGTTTAACGCCTGATAATGAAATCAATTCCAAAGATGAGGGGATACCGTCTTCCCGGCAAGGTGCCGTTCCTGCCACTTCTGAAACAGATACTGACTCTGACCAGAATGAAATATCATCTTCGGATATTGATTATCGGCAGGCTGTAGCTGATAAATATCTTCGTCGTCGTGGGAAGGGCCTAGAAATAACAATTGCTGATGATCAAGCGATAGACGAGCTAATCAAGGAAGGTGTACCACTTCAAACTGTTTTAGATGGCATTGATCAGGCTTTTGACAATTTCAAACCCAAGCATAAGCGCGATGAGATTAGAAGTGTAAGCTACTGTGCTACGGTCATTTATTCCTTGCATGCATCTCGTCAAACTACTGACCAAAGCACTGTCACAGTGGAGTGTGAACAGGAAAGTGATTCTGTGCTTCAATCGGACGAGCAATACAACACGGATAATTTACAAAAAATGCTGGCTGAGTTAAGAGCAAAGCAAGGAGGCTGATAATGTGGGAAGCTTCCAAAAAGAATTAAAGGCTTTAGTGCCTTCGAGATTTTACGAACGCCAAGCTGCGACCATCCAGCGCATAGAGAATCATCCTGAGATCCAACGACTAAAACAGAAATATCCTGATCGGACAGCAGATTTAACAAGTCCAAGGCACTACAGGGATGTATCACAGCATCTTTCATACTGCGATGCATGCGACGCTTGCCCCGGCTTAAAAGCATGTCAAAACGAACAGAAGGGGCACATGAGCGTTGAGGAACCGAGTCCAACCCAATTGGACGAGTTGGTATTCCGGTTTCGGAAATGCGATTTGCTGAAGCAGTATGAGAAGCAGCAGGGCATCGGACAGAGGATCAAGAGCCACTATATACCATCGCACATTCTGGATGCCACCTTTGACGACATTGAACCTGATCCGCAGCGGTTGGCTGCGATTACGGCGGCAGTGAAGTTCTGTAGCACGTTCGTTCCAGGGGAGACGACAGAAGGTTTGTACCTTTATGGTCCGATGGGGGTAGGTAAGAGCAAGATAGCAGGAGCGATTGCTCAAGAACTTGCCAAATGTGACATAGATGTTCTCATGGTCTATGTACCGGATTTTCTGCTGGAAGTCAAAGATGCTATTGGTTCCAAGACAGAGACCGTTGAGAACAAACTTGACTCTCTCAGAACGGCTTCTGTACTGATACTTGATGATATTGGAGCTGAGACCTTGACCGTTTGGACAAGGGATGAAGTAATAGGGCCTATACTCCAGCGTCGCATGGAGCGGCTGCCGATAATCTACACATCAAATTTGACCGTCAATGAATTGAGGCATCACTTGGCTAATGTAAAGGATGCTAAGGAGATGGACAGAAAGCAGCATGAGAAGAAGGCGGAGCGGATTATTGAACGGATTGAGCCTTTTGTAAAAATACTGCCAGTAGGCGGACGGAATAGACGTAGGAGGTAAGCATATGTGCAGAACATGTGGGGGCAGTAAGGTAGCATACAGTTTCATTGGCTCCATGATGGCATTGGGTCCATGTCCAGAATGCAACCCAAATGCTAAGAAGGAAGCGGTGAAGAAGGAGGTCAGAGCTTATGAATATAGTAGTGGACAGTTCCCTATTAGCTGAGGCTTTAGAAGATGCCAGTAAGGCAATTTCAACAAAAGTAATAATCCCTATATTGAGTTGCTTTTTGATTGAAGCAACGGAGGACAGGCTTACGGTTACTGGTACCGATGACCGAGCAACTATCCAATCATTTGTCGAGGAAAACATAGACATCAAAGAGACTGGTTCGGCGGCACTGCCTAAAGTTCTATTGGATATTCTTCAAAAGATCAATGGGAAAATAGAACTGCAAGTTAAAAATGGGAATCAAGTCACCATAAAGTCACGGAATAAGGAAATTGAGATTACTGGAATGCCTCCAGAAGAATATCCTGCTCCTCCAGAGATAAATGAAAATGAGTTTGTTGAGATTAAGGGAAAAGACTTAAAAAATTTGATCAAAAAAACAGTTTTCGCGGCTGATATAGACGGAAAATCACACCCTATCATTACAGGGGTAAACGTTATCCTTCAGACCGGGAAAATTCAAATGGTGGCAACGAACCGACACCGATTGGCCCGTGCTGAGAGAGAATTTGATATTGGAAATATCGGCACGGCTGTTATTGAAGCTAGAGGAATAATTGAGTTACAGAAGATCGTAAATGACAACGATGAAGTAGAATTCGGTTTTTCCAAGTCTTCTGGCGGAGAAGTAATATATGCGTTCGCACGAACAGAAAGATTTATATTTTATTCTCGTGTTCTAGAAGGGATTTACCCTGATACAACCCATGCTATGGCTATTAAAGCAGTTACCGAAATACAAGTGAATCGGAAAGAACTGATTGAATCATTGGATCTTATTTTTACATTGGCGAAAGAAGAAAAAAACAACGCTGTTACATTCTCAGTTACAGAAAAAGAAATTAATATTCGAGGTAAGGGAAAGGAAACGGGTAAGGCAACAGAAAGCATAACACCAATCAGTTTCAACGGAGAAAATTTCAACCTGACGTTGAATGCAAAATATGTGCTGGATGCATTGAAGGTCTTAGAAAACGATGTAATTACACTCGGGTACACTGGTTCTTTAAAGCCTCTCACTCTTCGGAGTGACGAGTCCAGTTTCTACGTTGTTCTTCCTTATAGGGTGGCTGGATAAGATGAGTAAATATAATGCCAAAAAGGTCATTGTCACGGAGGACGGAACGTTATTTGAGGAATGGATTGTAAAAAGGTATGAACTAGATGTGATAGGTACTCTCTTTGATAGCAAAGCAGAGGGAGAGTATTGCCAAGAACTCCTTCGTCAGCGCAAGTATGGAGAAATCAAAGACTTCAAGTGCCACCCTGTATTTATACTACAGGAGAAACCAAAAGTGACCTACATTGCTGATTTTCTGGTCACTAATCTGGACGATACTCAGCGAGTAATAGATATCAAGGGTGTAGAGACATCGACATTCCGTGTCAAATTGAAATTATTCCAAGCAAAATATCCGACTTTACCTATAGATATACTCACTAAAAAACGAGGAGAATTCATTCCGATCAAGCAGTTCAAGAAAGAAAAAGCGGATCGGAAACGAGCTATCAATAAACTTTTAAAACAAGCAGAAGGAGAGAGGAAAAATGTCAGGACTAGCCGGAATGCAAGTAAAATTCACCGTATTAAAAAATGAGGATATCAATAAATACCTTGATGAACGTGAGAAAAGTGATCTATCTCGGATTTTGTGGAAGGTTCAGGAGCTGCGGCTTCTGGATGGAAAGCCTCCACTTAATACGTATCTGGTAGTTAACACAGACGAACCATATGCCACTGATATTGTTCGTATCATGCAAACCAATAACCATTGGGGTCCGGTGAGTGATCCTAATCAGGCAGAGATGGAGTATTACGGTGGTACGCTTATTCTACCGAGAACGGAGGAGGAAATTAAATGAAGCGCTCTCAAAATGAAATTAAACGTCCGGAAGTAACACAGCGGATCATAGAATTGCTGGACAAGCAAAATGAGAAAGGTCTTAAGAAATACGGAACAACTATAGACCAGGTATCAGATATGGCCTATGACTGGAAGCTTATGGCGCTGGAGGAGGCAATTGATCTTATTCAGTACCAGCAGAAAGAAATCATGCGACTCGAAAGGCTGCTTACCCCAATCTGAGGATAAATAAAAGGAGCACAGAGGTCATACTTCCTCTTGCTCCTCAACAAATAAATCTTCAATGGAAATATTAAGTGCTTTTGAGATCGAGAATAAAATATTTGCTTCGTGACGCTCGTTTTTGTCGAATCGACTGATAGAAGCTTGCGGAACTCCACTAAGTTCAGATAGTTGATTTTGGGTCATATCCCTTTCTTTCAAAATGTTTGTCAAATTGGGACGCACCCTAACAACTTTAGCCATGATATCACCTCAATACAATGCATTATACGATGTTGTATATTTTTTATCAATATCTATTGACTGAATATGCAAACTCGTATATTATTGGTTTACAAACAAATATACGAGTTTGCATATTGTATATTGCATATCAAAATGGAGGCGCTGATTATGAGAAAAACATACAAGCAATGGGTATTCTGGCAAGACGGGTTTTGGGAATTCGAGTGGAACTTCATCCTACTTACAATTTGGATCAAAGAATTAAAAACTCGTCTGAGCGAGTATAAACAGGTCATTAAGCTCAGAGCGTTCACCGGGATCATTCGGTGAGGTTGGCACAAGCCAAGTGATCAGTTAAGGAAACTTTTCCTACGCTGAATGATTCGATTACGCAACACTGTATCCAAAAGAGCAACATTGTACTGGAACCAAAAACGTAATGGAGGCGTGGTGTATGACAGAACAAGAAATGGATGAGTTCACTACAGCATTGGTGGAACGTTACGTGGATATACAAAAGTTCGCTTCACTTAACAGTGAATTATTAAACATTTGGAATGAGGTAATTGATACCTTACCGCCTAAAATAAAGGGTGATTTTCAAGAGAAATATAGTCGCCGCATAAGGGAGAATAGTTTGTGAAAAAGCTCGACTTAAACAAGCTCGAAGATGAGCCTATTGAGGTACAGCAGGCTGTAGCCTTCTACGCATCACATACGATAAATAAAGTGCGCGTAACAACGTTAGAAAGATATAAGTATTATTCGATTTTAGAAGAAGCAGGGCTGCTTGAACCTCTAAAATCCGTAGTGGAGCCGTAATGGTTTAGGCTCAAAATATAAGCATAAGCAAAGGAGAAACGAATTTAAATTGTCGGAAAGGTGGCGAGGGGAATGTCCCATCAAACATTTTGGAAGTCGGAGAAAAAGCCAAAGCAAAAGAAGACTTACAACAGCCTTGGACAACGGAAAAAGGATAAAAAAACTGTTCCTGAATGGAAGAAAGACATTCTCTCTCATCACCAGTCACGGCCTAATACCAAGGAGCGCGGCAAATTCTCAAAGGATGTAATCGCGGAGTTGATTGCCGATTCAAATGGAATCTGCGAATGCTGTAAAACCGCCGAGGCTACGACCACCCATCATGTATATCCGCGCGGGAGAAAAGGGCGCGGTGTGAAGACAAACGGATTGAGGCTCTGTTGGCCGTGTCATGATCGGATACAAACAAATGAGGAGCTGCTGCAATTCTGGATTTCAGCTTTCCGAGACAAATACGGAGATCATTTTTGGTTCGATGAACAAGATTGGGAAGAGTACAACCGCAAACAGGCGGCGAGTAAGCGCGTAGAAGCCGAGAAAAAGGAACATCTGGAATCTATAAAACCAGTTATGGAACTACTTACTACAGCGGCAGGCCGATCTTTGAAGGTTAAGGAAGTACACTTGCTGGAAGCTATGGATGAAAAACAGATTTCTGTTTTCGAAAACATGATAAACGATATTTTAGGGGCTTCAGCTAAACAGCAAGTGCCTTTTGGATATGGGTATTTTGATGATTAATAAAGGGTATTGGATCTTACAGGAATATAACCAAAAGTCCACATACTAAAAAGAAGGAACCAAAGAGAATAGATACAGAGCCTCTAAATTTCATGTCATTAATGTATGCATCACTTGGTTCTGAGTCACCTTTGATCTTCCAGGCTTCGTTTGCACGCCATCCCCAAGTGGGATTTCGTTTACTTAAAATACCAAGCGCGAAAAAAATAATTGCAAAAAGTATAAGTACGAAACCAAGCATTTTATCAACTCCTTTAAATAAATTATACCAAAAAATAACGATGGAAAGTATAGCCCCCAAGGGCAGAGAGGACATAACAATGGATAAAGTGATTTTAACCAAAGCACAGGCTCAAGTGATAGAAAGATTACTCAAAAGAGGATGCGCTCGTGAGGAACTTGTACATGACCATATTTTATCGGGTGAATATAGCGAGGAAAATAAAGCGTTGAGTGACATGACGCCGGACAAACTTATTCGCGCTTTATACATCGGCTACGAAGTTGAACAAACGATGGAGGAACGGATGCTTGCACATTTCAAAGAACCAAAAGGTTATTTAGCTGAATATGACACGGAGAACGTAATATATCGAAAAGGTATGGCAAAGGCTCTTGAAATAGCAGGTATTAAGGTACCTGGCATTAACGATTAAGCCCCATAGGGGATAAGAAGGAGGGAACAGCCCTCCATAAGGGGGATACACCCCCTACTACCTATAAAGGAGAGATACAGAATGCCGAGACTAAAATTTGAAATGTGGAAATGTCAGACAAAACGAGGCTACATGTCACGTTTTACGGATGGGCGGGGTATAAGTACCGATTCATGGTGGGACAGCCCTCAATTAAGCATAGATCATGTTGGAACTGAATACCTAAAACAATCTCATCGTCACCCGAATACGAGGAATGACAGACATATTAACTTTATTAAAGATAGATACAAAGTGGAGATGGCAAGATTGAAGGCAAGTGAGGGAGAGGCATAACAGCCTCTTACCCTACCAAATACAAATATCAAAGGAGCGATTTAGAAATGGAAAAAGTTAAATTGTCTGAGCTGCCAAATGAAACAATGTTGAGCTATGAGGATTCTAATTGCACACTTACGCCCGATCAACTACGTGAACAAGCGAATGAGGATGGAGACCTGATGTTGCATACATGGTATGTCGCCAATGAGCATCGGTGGCATCCGGACGCAAAGACCATGCTCCGTCAGTACATCGAAACACAATATAACGAAATGTACGAAGATTGGGATGACAGGGCGTTTGATTGCTTGAAGCAAGAACATTATGACCAGATTCAGGCTGTGCTTAACGAAGCATTCAACGGTGATCACGCAACAAAATACTGGATGTTAGACGGACCAGAAGTAATTATCGACACGCTGGATCAACCGAACGCCTAAACAGGGGCCTTCTGGCCTCTTACCCTATACCCCTATAAGGAGATGAATATAAATGCTAGTTGAATGGAAATTGTCTATCGGCTATCCAGGCGCATGTAGAGAGGGAGCAGTCGAGATTGACGACGAGGATGTAGAAGGTAAGAGCAGGGAAGAAATCGACCAAATGATAAACGAAGCTATATGGGAAGATGCCTCGCAGTATATTGATTCATACCCTACCAATACGGATGAAATCGAAGAGGCTATTAAAAGGCTGACTGGAGGCGGTAAAGGTGAGTGATACACCTCAAACGTCGAATAGAGCGGTTTTACACGGATGAAGATGGCGAACTGGTATTTGCACTTTACGAAGACATAGATGGATACGTGCATTACAGATACTGCACGTTTGATACGGATAAGCACAGCATGTTGTCAGTGCTGTTTGAAAAAGAATTCAAGGAGGAACAGTCATGAGTGAACGGACAGTAGATTTAATCCGTACAGATTTGCAGCAGGCTAAAAACGAAGCGAAGAAAAATATCCTATTACCAGTTAGAGAGGTAGAAGACCTGCTTGCCCTGGTAGACTCACTCCAACAGCAGGTAAATGGCTTGAATGAGGAAAGCCTAGCTAACTTCCAAACGGCTGCGGAGAGAGGCAAGCAGCTTGCAGAGAGGGAGCGGACAATAGCCCGGATATCTGCTGACCTGGAATCATCAGTTTCAAGTCAATTAAACATGACAGACAAAGCATACAGATACCAAAAGGCACTGGAAGAAGCCAAGACAGCTATACAGAAGAACTTAGCATTTGCTAACAAGGATGAACAGTCTCTATTATCGGCGTTTAACCATATCAACAAGGCATTAGGGGAGTAACCACCAATACAATACGCTCTGAGCGTTGGAAGGATGATAGATATGAACGAGCAAGGAAAAGTATATAAGAGAGCATTGGAACGAGTTAAGAAGGGTGATATAGACAAGGATTATGTTCTGCTCTTGGCTCGAAGGGTAGATGAGCTTGAAAAGACCAATTCAAAACTTACTAGAGATATGCTCGAAATAGTTAACGGAATCGAAGGTCAGCAGGAAGAACCAATAGAGTTTAATTATGACGAATGTGCAGAATATATTTTCAACAAACTTATCGAAAAGGGTATAGCTGTGAGTATTGTTGATATTGGTTTGATTCTGAGGCTTGAGTACGAATACGGCGGTGAGATTGGATTGTACGTGGATTAAACCAATACAGGGTGTAGGACCTACACCCACTAAGGGAGGATATATAGATGGCAAAGACAGTGATTGTTCATAGATTTTATGAAGGTGAAAAATGTGTGTTGATGTCCGAATGGTTTGAACCAATGAACGTGGAGCAGTTGAAAGAACGAGCACAACGGGCTATTGAATGGGGATATGGTGATCCAGACATTGTTACAGACTCTACAGGTCGTCTTGTAAGGCTTAAAGAGGATGGGGAGGAACAACAGTGACAGAACGTAACTGGCAAGAGGATATGAAACTGTCAGAACAAGCCAAGGGCTGGACCTATGAAATCACTTTTAATGGTGAAGGAAATATTGTAGCAAAGGATGCTAATTATACATTTGCGCAGGTTATTGCTGGGAATGTAGGCATGAGCAACGCTGAGATTATATTAGATGGACTTGAAGCCCTTCCTTACTGGCTCCAAGAAGCTGAGAAATGGCGCATAGAGGCGTTCCGCAAATACCCAACACCAGATGCCTATGAAGCAGCATGTGCAGCCTTAGAAAAGCATAGAGCGCGCGCAGATCAGGCTGAATACCTTATACAACAAAAGGATGCAGAGATATACCACCTCAAAAAGTCAATTGAGGCACTACTGATGCATAGTAAGGTTCATGATGAACCAGACCTAACACATGTGCAACCTGAACACACGTCAGGAAACACCCCATGATAAGAGCCTATACCTCTATATTATGCGCTGTGCTGGTTTATGTGGGTGTTGTGCAAGTAGATAGATTCATGCTTATTGAACATATTATGCCTGATACACTCAGCTATTCAAGGAGTGAACATTAATGGTAAACGAACAACCTGTAATTATACGTAATAAAGAAGAGGATGCTACTGATACACGGAAGATAATTCAAGTAAACTTCTTTGACGATGTAGATGCAGTAGATATAAGAAAAACAAAGTGGCTGCTAAACAAATATACTGACTTAATTGATGTAATCAAAAACTATGAATACTCACTTCAACAGTTGGAAAACGGCATGGCTGCATATGATTTGCTTTCGGCAGAGGGATCGGTTGCTAAGCGAGTCTCGGGGCAAGAACTGACAGCAGATGTGACAGCAAATGCCGTGCTACTCAAAGACCAGCGACATGTGAATTATAAATTCTATCAATTCCTTACGAATAACATTAAGTTTGCAATAAATAATATGCGTGATAAGCACGAGGCGTTGATAGCAAAGCTGTTATTTTTGGATGGTGTGAAATACCTCAAAGCTCAACAATATCTGGAGAAGGGTTATCGCAAGGACATTCCACCTATCTCAGCAACTACATTTGCAGATAAACGGCGTAGGGTTATTGTCAACATAGCAAACAGCCTAAAAACAAACCGTACATTGGATTTTGTCACCATCGACTATGGTCGGGGACGAAACCAAGAAGGAGAAATTGGACTGAGGATGCCAGAAGTAAATTAGACCGTAAGGGCTTAAGCCTTTGCGGTCTTTATTGTTGATGTCTAAAGTCTAGACTGAAAAATAAAGTATTTTCTTAGTGCTTAGGTTAAGATAAGTCCCCTGTTTAAGCACTACATGCTACCCGCGTACGTTCTTTAATAGGTGATTGGAAATGGAATATAATGAGGAGGACTTAGCCCAAGCGAAGGCGCGGGAGCGTTCTTTTTATTGAACTAACTGACAGGATAGTTCAATCGTTTCTCGAATATTTTCTGAGTTGGATAATTTAATGAATGTGAATAAAACGTTATCTGAAAGATACGAAATAATTATTTTTTGAAGGGATGATTAAATTGAAGCAAGGGATATTAGTTTTTCTAAATGGAACTTCAAGTTCTGGAAAGACCTCCATATCGACTGAACTCATAAATCAGAAAGAGATCCTTTTTTATCATTTATCAATTGATGATTTTTTTAATAATTACTATGATTTTATTAATAATAAATTTCCAGATGATCCTCCAAAAGAAATAGATCATCAAGTTGTCTCACAAATACTTGATGATTCCATATTCTCAGTGTACAATTCGACAATTAAATTGTTATTAGAATTGGGTTTTAATGTAATAGCAGATACCATAATCGACAATGACAAGAGGTTTAATGAGTTTCTTGATCAATTTTTCGATCAGCCTACGTTATTTATAGGTGTAATATGCTCGAAAGAAGAACTCATAAGAAGAGAGCAAACAAGAGGAGATAGAAATACTGGACTAGCAGCTTCACAGTTCAGCAAAGTATATTGCATTGATGAATATGACCTCGAAGTAAATACTGAAGAGATGAATCCAATAGAATGTGCCGAAAAGATATTAAGTTTTATTAAGTCCAATAAGGAATACTCGGTATTTAAGAAATTAAGTAAAAGAAATGTTAGTGTTTCCTAGATGGCGTATCCATCAGATAACACCATATTCAAACATTGGGGCTATCGCCCCTCGGTCTGCCGGAGGGATTTCGGAATTAAGCTAACGAGGAACGTTAGCAATGGAACAGCGACAGTCTAGGACTTTTTTTTCGTCCTTGGTTGTCGCTGTTTCAATTTTTAGGCTCAGTCTAATACTTTATTTTCTGCCGAAAGTAGGAACTATGTAAATCCGTAGTAGGTACATAGTAGAAAGGATTTACACTTTATTCAGGAACAAATTAAATCCACTCTAGGAGGCAATAAACATGGCACATAGTTACGCTTACTTGGACAATGCGGGGATTTTACACCTTCATCCGTTGGAAAGTGAAGCAGCCAAGCATGGCAAGTATGTAGGCACAAATCTGGATTACGACGAAAGCGGCTTCCCGATTATCGGCGGTGAAGGTGTAGTCTACTATGTAGACAAAGACACAGCTTATGTAAACGGAAATGAACATGATGGTAAACAAATCGCAGTACCAAGTGGCCTTAAAGCACTAGCTGGTCAACTTCTGTAATTTTTCCAAAACTAAAACTAAAACGGAGACAGGACTCAGAGGGGAATATAAACCCGGAGCAAGAAGGATGTCCATTTTAAGCCCATTCCTAGCATGAGGATAAGCGTTTGCAGCATGTTATAAATTAATGTCTAAAAAAGTGTATAGACACAAATGACATAAAGCCAAGGAGTATTAGAAAGTAAAAAGCAGCAGATTAAACATCTGTTGCTTTTTACTTTCTTTGTTTAATCTTTAGTTTCAGCGAAAGCAAGATAACTAACCAATCCAGAAATATTTAATTTTCTTTCTAAAAGTTCTGGTGAATTCACCGAAATTACCGTATGAACTCTCACTGAACTGTCTCTTATTTCTCTAACTAGAAGACCAATGGTTAGATTACTACTAGATACATTAACTATTTTTCCGGAATCATTCTTATAATAAGGTAAATTTATGCTAAAAGAATTTAAAGCAGTCCAACAAGATTTAATCGGAACCTGAAAGTCAATAAAATCATCAGTAACAAAATTTTCTGGATTATCAGGGTCGAAATCAATTGTTGTTGTTCGTAATCTTGCGTCATATTGACGTATTAAAATCGTCATATCACTCTCTCCTCATTAAGTTATCTATCTCCAGTATCGTCACCAGGCACACCACCACCGCCACCGCCCCCACCACCCACAGTAGGTCCTTTCGGCTCAGGATCAGGTTTCGGCTCAGGATCAGGTTTAGGTGGAGGCTTAGGATCAGAATCGCTAGGTTGCCTTGGGGAGGTTTTTAATTTATTTCTAATTTCAGTCATTGATATTATTTCTATATCCTTTTGTTCATCAAGCAATTTCCCAACACGGGTATTAAACTTCTCATTAATGAGATCATTTTCTTTAAAATTATTGTAAATTCGCTCCATGATTTATCCTCCATTCCAATTAATAATATTGTGTTTTGTTTTGGACTAACTACACATGACTTTCTTAGTTATTTTTATCTGGAAATACGAAATAAATACATAATATAATTGCCAATTAAAAAATTATTAGTTATTACGAGTACTAAAAAAGGTGAAAGTTGTGTTTGATAAATATTCCACAGGTAACATTTACTCAGCCCAAAGAGAAGAAATACACTAATAAGCCGTAGTAATAATGAACCAAAACAATGATATATTGTATCTATAAAATAAAGTAAATTCGAGGTCGCTGAGAAGCGGCCTTTTTGCATTGGAGGAAAGTAATATGCCAATTAAATCTTCACGGAGACCCCCGCCTGTTCTGGCTAGGTCACCACGTCAACCCGCTTTATGTAATGGATGTGTTTGGGGCGATTGGACTGGTACTAAACAATTATGTATGTTTCCATCCTCTGTTCAAACAAACATGAAAGGAGCGAAATGCAGTGAACTTCGTTCAGCCGATCCGCGACTCTAAAAAGCTGGAGGCCATTAAGCAATATTTGAAAAAGAAAAATGAACGGGACTACATTTTGTTTTTGGTTGGAATCAACACAGGATTGAGGATTTCGGATATTTTACCCTTGAAGGTCAGCTCAGTCAAAGGAAGCCATATTGTAATTACTGAAAAGAAAACGAAGAAAAGAAAGAACATCCCCATTCGAAAAAACCTTCGCAAAGAGCTTGATGCATATATATCCGGGAAATTGGATAGCGATTATTTATTTCCGAGCAGGAACAAAAAGAGAAGATCCGAGGTTGTGCCGATCAGTAGCAGCATGGCTTACAAAATGTTAAATGGTGTAGCACGGAATTTTGGGTTAAGAGAAATCGGCACCCATTCCATGAGAAAGACTTTCGGATACTATTTTTACAACGAAACCAAGGACATAGCGTTACTAATGGATCTGTTCAATCACACTGAACAGAAGGTGACATTACGCTATGTAGGTATCCTTCAGGACACTTTAGACGATGTTTTGAAGGATTTTGAGTTGTAGTAATTCTCTACAATCGGATAACCGTGAATTCAAAACGGGGAAAGGACAACAAAACAAATAGCATCAAGCAATCTCAGTGTTTTACGAGTTACCGAGAATATATATTATAGTGAATTAGTTTTACATTAACTGGTTGGATAAGTGCCTAGTTTCTATGATTATCTGAGAGCGAGTGAATAAAAGTTAGTGGAACGGTAAAGGGTAAATCATCAGCCAGCGTTCAAACCAACTCGAATATTTTTTCGGCGGTGAAATTTATATGGGTAAAGAGAGAAGTGCAAACAGGAAGAAAGCGCTTAAAATATGGCTTGACAGTGGGCGTTCAATCAAGTTGAAAGATATCGCGCTTAAGTTGGGAGTCAGTGATTCCAGTATCAGAAAATGGAAGTCACTTGATAAATGGGATGAGGTTCCTGAAAAGCGTAAGCGCGGCGGTCAAACTGGAAATAGAAACGCTAAGGGGAATAAGGGTGGTGCTGGTGGACCTCTAGGAAATGACAAGGCAGTTACACATGGGCTATTTCGTAAATTCGAGCCGCAGGATGCTGAATATCTGGAAATACTAGAAATAGCGCAACAGATGGACCCTGTAGATATGATCTGGCACAACATAACTAAAGGGTTCCAAAAAATGATATGGGCACAGCGCATTTTCTTTATCAAAGACAAAGAAGATATAACGAAAGAGTTGAAAAAGGAAAAGCCGGGTGAGTTTGGAGACGAACTAGAGTGGGAAATCCAATTTGCTTGGGATAAATACGCGAGCTTTATCAAGGCTGAAGCTGTTGTTATGCGCGAGATCAGAGGGGCGATAAAGCAGTTCTTGGCGATTGTACCTGAAAATGATGAGCGCCGCCTAAAACTTGATCAAATGCAGGCGCAAGTTAAGAAGACTCGAATGGAAATTGAAGAATTGAAGAACGGCGAAAAGGATAGACCAACAGAAATTAACGTGAAGAGGTGGTCCCATGTCCCTGACGCTAGAAGTTGATCCTTTTGAGGGTTGGACACCGCACGCAAAGCAGATTGAGGTTATGGAGAGCGAGATCCGTAATAATGTTCTAAATTGTGGTCGTCGTGGTGGTAAAACAAATGTAGGTGCTCGTAAATTTTTTGATAACATCCTGGCGGATATGGAACGTGGCAAGGGTTTACCTTACAAGCCTCCTAAGAATATCAGAAAGATGAAGAAACCGAAGCCGCGATTAGAATACTGGTGCGTTTCACCTACTTACGCTATGTCTGAAATCCAACAGGAAGAACTATCGGATGTACTGCCGGAAGAAATGATTGAGAGCTGGGATCTATCCAAAAACCGTGTATGGTTAAAGGGATGGGTCCTTATTCAATTTAAGTCAGCTGACAATCCGAAATCCTTGGTCGGTAAAGGTCTGGATGGTGTGTGGCTAGATGAAGCAAGCAAAATGAAAGCAGAAACATGGTCAGGTTATCTATCCTATGCCTTGGCGGATAAAGGTGGTTGGAGTGTTTGGACAACCACCCCGGAGGGGATCAACTGGTTTGCCGAGGATATTGTACTTAGAGGGCAATATGTTGATGCTGGACTTGAAGAAGAACAATACATGAACGATCCAGAATGGCGGAATTTTTACTGGACTTCACTCGATAATCCGATTCCAGAGCTTCAGAGGAACATACAGCGCATGATAGAAACATATCCTGAACGTTATGTAGATCGGGAGATTAGAGCAAAATTCAACGTCTTTCACGGACAAGTGTATGACGAATTCAAGCGGGCAACTCATGTTGTGGACATGCGCTGCTTAGACCAGAGCATTCAATTGTACGAGGTTACTTATCCAGACGGCAGTGTAAGGGATATAACATTTAATCGCTTTATAGGAGGCATGGATCATGGGTGGAATGATCCTGCTGTTCTGTTGGCAATAGGATGTGTCGGAGAAGATTATTACATCGTGGAGGAATCCTATGTGCAGCATGTCAATGTTCTGGTGGTGAATGATAGCGGACAAATAGAAGACTGCCTTGTAAAACGTTACTTGGAAATGCATAGTAGATATCATTTTGATGAAATTTGGGCCGATCCATCTGAACCGGAATATATCAGCACGTATAGAAAGTATGACCTACCGATAAAGGAAGCGGATAATGCAATTGGACCGGGTATCCGCGAGGTATCTACCCTTTACAAAATTAAAGATGGGACTGGTCGTCCTAACTTGTACGTGAACAGAGATTGTAAAAACGAAATCAAGGAAACCGAGAATTACAAGTGGAAAGAAAATCGTGATGGACAGCATTCGGAAGAAGCAGAGGACAAGAATAATCACACTCAAGATTCTAAACGGTACGCTATATACAATGACCAGAAAAGTGAAGTTGGGCTTGCTTTTGGATAAAAGGGGTTTTTATTAGTGGATAAAGACTTATGAATGTCATTCGATGTATATCTTACTCAAAGAAACTAAATACTAAGAAAAATTTGCACAAAGCGAGGGATGTTAATGCCAGATTCATTTATCTACAAAGCGACCGTAAAGACTCATCCTGAATATGGGGCAGGTACCAATGAGGATGTGTTTTTAAGATTAAAAGGTGCAAGAGAAGGGAATGGAGATTGGTTCTTGAGCGTAAGAGGTGTTGATAATATGGAGGCGAAAAAAGATAATCCTTTCACGTTTCATTTAAGATCGGATTATTTTTTGGGGGATATAGAGAGCATTTTTATTTATGTTGAAGAAAATGAGTGTGATCACGACGGTCCTGCATGGAACTTGGATTATATAGAAATTTCATTTTCTGATGGAGGCCAAGAGAAAGTTTGGAGGTTTGATGTGTATAAATGGATTGGGGTGCAGTCAAGAGATCCTTCTGTTAAGATGATAAATTATATTGAGGTGGACAGACAAGGAAAAATTACTGAACACACACCAGATAGCTTCGAGTTAAATAAATTCAGCAAGAAAAGTGTGGAGAATGGGAGTGCTGTTCCAAATCCGTAGTAACACCGTAATAACACAATGATATTATTTAGACATAGAAATATGAACGAATACTGGAGGCAGGAAAAATTTCCTGACCTCCTTTTTTATTGCGTCAGAAGGGAGGTAAAGATTTGGGTGTACGACAGTGGATAATTAACTGGTTAGCTGCGGGAAGGCCGAAGAACGAACCTGAACGACAGACGGAAAGTTATCCGTTCCCGTTTGGCATCATGATGAGCAAGGGTAGCAATCAACCGGCTCCAAAGCGAACGCCGACCAACTTGCGGACATTATCTGAATCACCGATACCGCGTAGGGCGATTAACGTGATTAAGAACGGGATCACAAAGCTAAACTGGTCCGTAGCGGCAATTGATGAAAATGACACTGAGAAGTATCGCGAGATATGCAAGATTATTGAACGATCATTGTTAAAGCCCAATCCTGGTGACTCATTCCGTTCATGGATTGAGCAAATAGTCGAGGATATGCTTGTATGTAGTGCGGGTTCATCGGAAGTATTGAAAGCTGGTGACCCTCTCAGGCCGTTTAGGATGTACCCTGTAGATTCTTTCTCTGTTGATTTGTATCCTGATTGGGATGGGAAAGAGACTTCATATCGCTATGCACAGCGGGTTCGCGGGCAATATGTTCATTTAAAGTCTTCTGACCTGATGTATATACGGATGAATCCGAGAACTAACACACCATTCGGACTTTCGCCGCTCGAAACGGTTTGGGAATCAGTTGAAAGCTTTATATCAGCGCACCGATCTGCTGGAAAACAAGCTTCAAATACTGTTATCAGGAAACTCATCAACCTTGGAAGGGGTTCTGACGCCAAAGCAATAGCTGCTTTCCGTGCATATTGGGAAAATGAAGTGTTGGGTCGTGGTCTTAACCCTATCATAGGAGGCGAGAATCCAAGTGTACTGGATTTGGGGGCTACGGATGATAAGGCGTTGTTTCTTGAATGGCAACGGTTCTTAATTGAGATTGTCGCTATTGCTTTTGATATATCTCCTAAGAAACTGGGGCAGACAAAAGATGTGAACCGAAGCACCGCAGACAGTGAAGACGATGACACGAATGAATCTATCCAGTCTATTGCTGAAAACATTGTGGAGCATATCAACAATCACATTATTGACGGGATCTTCAAGATGGGTGGGGTAATTGAGTTTAAGTTCCATTATGCTACTTCATTGAAGGACCAGAAATTAAAAGCCGATATTGATGCGATTTACCTTGACCGAAGAACTGTGACACCAGATGAAGTACGTGACGGTCTGGCACGTAAAGCATTGCCTAATAAACATGGCGAAGTATTATTACAACCAGGTAATACCGCAGCTATTGATTTGAATAAAACCCAGGAAGAAATACAAGGGGAGAAAGACAAGCTGTTAAGCAATCTTCCTGAAGATGATCCGCCAAACAATAAAGTCAAAACAGAAAAGGATGAATCTGACACCGCTGAAGAGTAGGTGTTTTTATTTTGCCCTGAGAGGCGGTGAGGACGTGTTTACAAGGTTTGTTTGCAGTGTTGTGAGACTGACATATCCCAGGTCATTGCCAACACCGAGAAACCGAGCAGAGCGCAGACAACAGAAATATCACGGAGGGAGGTGAGAATCTAAATGCTTAAAACGTTGAAAATGAGCAACCAGCGGATGCGCGTTCAGGACTTTAAGTTATCCGAAGAAGGAGGCCATCCAAACAAGGTCCCTTTCAAATGTGCTCTTTTCGCAGTTGATCAACCAAGTGATGGCTCACCTCATGGTGCTGGCGGGAAACGTATTCGTATTTCATCAAATGTTTGCGACCAATATCTTCAAACCTTCGTGGGTATGGCCTTGAATATTGACTACGCCAACGGTATGGCGGACCATGACCCGCGCTTTAAAGTCGCTGTAATTGATAAGGCTTACCGTTCACTTGATGGGTATGCATGGATTGACGGATACATTTACGCAAAGGATTTTCCTGATGTGGTTGCGACTATTCGTTACTACAACGGTTTAGCGGCTGAGTATAACTGGAGCGAGTATCAGTTTGGCGCATCACTCGAAATGGAAGCTGCTGTACAGGATGCAACGGATATTGAAGATGTGTTGGATGTAATAGAGTTTTGCGGTACGGGAGCAGCCATCTTGTTCGCCGAGGCCGCTGCCTATAAAACAACGAGCTTTGCTGCTCGTAATACGAATACAAACAAGGAGGATGTTGATATGACACCAGAACAGATTAAAGCGATGGAAGATTCTATGAAGGCGCTACAAGATGGTATGTCCGCTATCACTGCGAGTGTACAAAGCGTGGTCACAGAGGTGGGAGCAATTAAAACAGATATCACCACCATGAAAGCTGCAAGTGAAGAAGCTGAACAGAAGACTGCTGAAGAACAAGCTGCTGCTGACCTAAAGGCAGCTCAAGATAAAGCGGACGCTTTAGAAAAGGAATTGAAAGAGTTAAAAGCAGCGGGTGCACCTCCAGCAGAGCCGGAACGCAAAACATTCAGCGCTTCCGCATTATTGTCCAAGTATGGCAGTACTGCCAATCTTGTAGCTGGGGCGGAAGCGAATGATTACAAAACCTTCTGCGCTTCCGTCGATGCTCTTAATCTTCCAACTTCCGAATCTTTCAAACTTAAAATGCAGGCAAAAGCACAATTTGCTGAGAAGGAGAGTGTGTAATATATGAATAACCGCGTAGGAACAGCTGAATTCGTCACAATGGCAGCAGCAACGCAATTTCAAGGACCAGGGGCAATCATTACAGACGATTTCCAAAAAGAAATTACAGATGTATTGCGCCGAACATCTATATTGGATGGACGACTAAATTACGTACCTGCTACAGGAGATATTTCAACTTACTATGAACAAAACACTGTTAAAGGCGGCGAATTCGTCGATCCACGTAATCCATCGGCTGCTTCCACTAGCAATGAGCGCACACCTCATGGGGTGAAGATTAAGGCCTTGACCAACCAAGTTAATTTTGGACATTACGATATCACTTTAGGACAACAACAAAACAACTTCCCTGAGCTTAAGGCGAAGGATTTGAATGATATGATTAATGGCATTGGTCTTGCCCACGGTAAAGCTCTTTGGAGAGGGACAGATACAGGATTGACAGTCCCTACAACTCTTCAATATGTGGGCCTTGCCAATCAAATTACAAACACTTTCACTGTTGGACCAACTGCATCTATTGTATCGGGTATTCGGGCGAAAGTTGCTGCAATGGTAGCAAGTGAGTTGTACGAGCTTATGCCAACCGCTATCTATATTCATCCTATTGCTCATCACTACTTAGAAGAAGAAGAGAGAACCGCAGCCAACAATCAAACGCAAGTCAGCAACATCAAGAAGACAACTGTCGCAGGTTTGGAAGTACTGGCTATTATGACTGCTGCTGGACTCTTGCCGATTATTCCAGAACCGTTTATTACATCGTCTGTAAATGCGACGACAGCATCGAATACTGACTATGGTATTGCGATTGTAACCGAACCGATGATTGAATATCACTACGTTGGAGAAAAGGGGATCTACTTGTTCCAATTGGGTACAACATCAAGCCTGCAAGAACAGTATGTGGGCATTAAATACGGTGCTCCAGTAGCTAAAGGACCAAGTTACGCTCATGCTTACGGGACAATTGAGCGTCCAACGATTACGGCGGTAGGTTAATAAATTTTAAGACTAAGGGGGCGGTTAATGTGACCGTCTCTCTTAATGTTGAGAGGAGATGATTCAGTTGGCAAAATCGAATCTGGATAAGCTGAAAGATGCGATTGCTGAAAGCGCAGCATTGTTAGCGCAGGCTGAGATTGGTGAAAATGGAGGGCAATATCCTCAACAATCGGCAGATGCATTCAAGGAGGCCGTTACAGCGGCAGAGACATTGGTTGGCGCTGAAGGAGCAGAACCAAGCCAGTTCGATGCTCAAACAACGGTGTTGAATGATGCGCGCAGTTCTTTTCTGGCTGCTAGGATTCCAGCAGTCCGAAAAGTTACGCTTCGCGGTACACCAAGCCAGCGCAAGGGTCCTCACACGATTCATTTAAAAAATGGGGTCGTTAACTTCGTGGATGGCGAAGCACAGTTACCGGATGAACTGGCAGACGAGCTTGCCGATGCTGGCTATGTAGAATGAGTCAGTATCTTGAGTTAACGGACTCTGACTTCGTTCCGGTAGGGATAAAATTAACTACTCCACTTATTCTCAGAGCATCAGCCGTAATTGATGGACGGTGCAAACGTGAGATCGGAGTTACAACGTATACCGAGCGTATACCGCTTACCGATCAGCAGAGAGGGCATTTGTCTTATTACCCAGTTGTAGAGGTGAAGGAGGTAAAGGGCAGGCCGAAGCAGGGATTGATGGGTAATTTCTTTGGTCCGCCGGGATTCGAAACAATCACTGACACCAGCACCATTGATATCGACAAGGATATTGGCACAGTCTGGTGTGGCTTCTCTCCTTTTGGTTCAGCTTATGCAGAATTGGAAGTGACGTATACCAGCGGTTGGGAGACGATACCTGATAAGGTAAAGGTGGCATGTGGACTAATTATCGGACAACTTGCTGCTAATCCAAATTCAAATGTGAAATCCAAAAAGGACTTCGATTACAGCATTGAATACTTTGGCAACAGCATGATTACTCCAGAGATAGCCGATCTTTTGTATGAGTTTGAACATAGGTCATTTAGGTAGGTGATGCAACTTGTTCTATGAGTTCTCACACCGCCATACGCCGTGTGTGGTGGATGGAAACGAAGATGTAGTGATTCTATCAAGGGAAACCAAAGCGACGACTGTATTGGGCAAAGAATACGTCTATAACGGTGTATTCTCGCCCGAATCACTCATTAATCGTGGTTCTTTGGTGCAGACAGAGGACACATTCTTGGTTCTTACCTTAAGAAAAACAGTAGATCAGGACAACTACTGTTCATTGGTTAAAACAAATGCTGTGGTAGAGGTGCAAAGATACCAGCAAGCTTATGACGTAAACGATAATCCGGTGGGCGATGCTGAATTTACATCGGTCGCTGCTGATGTTGTTTGCTTTGCACAGTATGTTACAGCGCAACTTCGGCAGCAGGAACCGGGATTACTATCGAGTACCGTATTTGTTTTGCAGATGCAAACAACTGTTGATGTAAAGAGGCCAGAGGAGACAACTACTGCTATTCCTGACCGAATCGTTATGGGCGGGAAGACATACCAGGTAGATGAAGTTGATAGGATGAAGTATCCTAATCTGCTGCACGTCCAGCTTTCAGAGGACCGCCGATGATTACAGGGTATGATTCAGTGAAAGCGGCGAAGGATCTGGAGAATAAGCTCGCTGTTGAAATTACTGGGCTAACGAAACTGGTCATGCTGACAGCCAAAAGCGGCATACAGTACTATCCAGCAGTTCGGGACCATTTGGAGATGCACATGTTCGTGCTTGCTAATCAAATGATTTCAGGCGACATTACAGCGGATTACTGGCAGGCGTGGCTTGAACAATTCGGTAAAGGCTCCAAGATGGCAGACAGCAGCCAAAATCCCGGTTTAATAACCTATATGAATAGTGAAGCATGGAACCGACTGAGGTCCAAAGGTGATCGTATTATTGTAGGTCGTTCCCGTGGAAAGTACAGAGCGATTGACGGTACCATGAAGGAATCAGGTGGGGGATATGCTGGAGTAGATTTGGAGGAGCTTGCGGAGCGCGGTGATATTGATCCTTCATTTAGGGCCACACCACCAACCTACTTCCTGCGTATTGCAATTCAGTCTAACCGGAAACGTATTTTGGATGGCATTAGCCGTGTAATAACTGAGTTTCCGTATCACAGATACTTCAAGGAGGTACGGGAGTGAGCCTACAACTTATTGATGCTGTTCAGAATGCTTTGAAAGAAGATTCGGAACTTATGAGCATGCTGAAGCTTACTCCTTCATCATCCTCTGCTGATGTCGTAAAGCGATTTACGAAAGGCATGGAGCCTGAGATAACGGTTTCTAAGGATACAGTTCCACATATCTGCCAATATGTCATGCCGGGACGATATGCCACTAATCCACTGGTGTTCGAAGGTAAGTTCTGTATCGACTTTTATGGTAAGACAGCATATGAAGCAAAGCTTCTATTTGAAAGAGCATTCAAAACCTTGCACGAAAAAAGGTTGTTTACACAGGGGTTTATGTCCTATCTTTGTGTGCTATCCTATGACTCGGATTTTGCTACTGGTATCCAAGGGGCTAAGGGGTACAAAGCAATTTTCGATGTTGATTACTTGAGAATGAATTGAGGTGAGCAGAATGGCAGATGCAGCTGTATGGAAAGCAACCGGGAGATCCGGTGATCATAACGGAATTAACCACGTTGAATATGAGTTGCTGGATTCAACACAAAAGCGAGTTTCTTTGGCTAAAACCAACATATCCAGTATTGAAAAAGATGGGGTTAAAATTGAACCGGATGATCAGGAAACTCTATGGTTTAGTGAAGCAAATGCAACCAAGAAGTACAAATTTAATGTTGTTACTCTTGCTGGTACAACTTATGAAGCCGAATTGAATTGGACTCAACCTAATCCTCCTAAACCAGAACCTACCGAGTGGGAAACGCTGATTGCTGAAAAAATCGCGCTTGCTAAAGGATTGGGTATCATGGGGATCTGGAATCCAAAACAGGGTTACAAGCTAACCAAAGAGTACAGTCGCATTGCAGAAATTGATAAGCGTCTATGGGAACTGGTCAAATAAGCTGACCAGTTTTTTGTGTGTTCACATATAAGGAGGATGAAACTATATGCAACCTTTAGTATTTGATGGTGTGGGGTCAGCGCAGGTTTATGAAGAAGGCGGAAGGCTCAAGTTTCTTGATGATAAAATCACAAAAGTAACTTTGCAATTGCAGTTTGATTGGGACAAAGTAATGGGCGGCGATAGTGGATATGCATTCCACTATACTGCTAAGGATTTAGGGGATAAGGCCTCTATGGAAGTTCCTCGTTACTCTGATATTTTGGCTGAGTTGTCTCAAGGGGCTGAATCAGAAAAAGGCACAGTTCAATTTGATGAGGTAGAGCAAGGATTTTTGACCGCTACTGAGGGCTATAAATTAAAGGCTCCAACGAAGTATAACGGAACCTTTATAGATAAGAGTGACCGTGTTTACTTAAAAGACGCTGACACAGGAGAACTTACTGAACTGACTCGTGTTGCGTCTACTCCAACAGCAGAACAGTACGTAGTTACAGCTGATGGAAAAATTACATCTGATGTTGCAAACGAAGGGAAGTTAATAACTGTTACGTTCAAATGGTCAAAAGAGAATGCTACAAGAAGTAGCTTAAGCGGTAAACGCCGTCCGAAGCCATTTAAACTGGTACACCGTTTTTCCTTAACCGATGATCGGAACGGTAAAGAAGTCCCTTGCCAGCTCACTATTTGGAAGGCTCTCGGGGGCGGAACTTTGGACGTGTCCCAAGAACGCAAAAAGCCAACCACTAACACATTGGCACTGGAGATTATGGAACCGGATATCACGCCGGAAAACCCTAACGGATATGCAGTGGAAATCATTTTCGGTATCTAATTAATCACTAACCCAACCCCCTACCAGAGCGATAGGGGGTTCATACATTGAGGAGGAAATTTAATGAGTACAGACAAACAGTTGGATAAAACTCTTAATATAGGTTCAGAAATTCGGTTGGCAGAGGGCATCAAAAAGCATGTGAAGATCGGGACTATTGCATTGATACGTCAGGTTCGTGAAGAAATGGATGGTGTAGTACACAAGTTTTCCTTTTCGATAGGCCGGAAAAAATGGGAGGCTACCGAAGACCGGGAAGCAGTTGACTGGCCTAAAGTGGAGGAAATGTACAAAAAGGTGTTTAATCTCGTGCTGGTTGAGGAAATAACGGAAAAAGAGTACGAACTGATTGACCAGGACGGTATTGCAGTACTGGATGATTTGTTAGACCGATTTCTATTCTGAGTCGTTTCCTCCAGATGAAGAGTCAGATGAGGAAGATGAACAGGAGGAGTCTAACCCTGTCGAGGATGAGCATGAAACGGACTGGTTAGAACTTTGGGCTTTATGTGTGAGCAATGGTATTTCTGATTCGGAGTGGTCTAATATGACTATTCCAAAAATTAGAGCGCTCATGAAGGCCAAGAACAGAAACCGGGAATTTGAAATCATTCTTCACGGTGGCAATGTGGAGAATAAAAAACCGAAGAAGGTCAAGTCACTATCTGATCTTGGTTTCTTCGCCAAGTAAATTAAGAGGCATCCGCAATCATGCAGGATGCCTCTTTTTCTGTATTCAGGGCAGGAAAAGTTTCCTGAACCTTATGAAGAGGTGAGTAAAGTGGCGGATTTAAGTAAAGATGTAGTAGGTGCGCGTATAAGCTTGGATACAACCAAGATACTACCCGCATTCAAGGTGATCGACAATGGAGCAAGGGCGAATGCTGAATCTTTTAAGGTTTTAAATTCAGAACTCGGACTAAGTGAGAAGAATTTTAAATCTCTCGCCAGTAGCGCAGACAAGTTTGCTCTTTCAGCCGAGGACAGACGAAAGAAGATCCTTGCTGAATCCGAAGCGCTCGTTAAGCAACGCACCGCGCAGGCCGAATTGAATACTGCTCGAAAGAATCAGTTAGATCAGGCCAATAAGATAACTGACGAAAAGCTAAGAGCGCAGCAGGCTATTGTTAAAAAGCGTGAGGATGCAATTGAGCAGCAGGAACGAGAGCATCTAAAACGGATGGAAGCCCTTCAAAATAAGGCGACATCAACCGGGCAGAGAGCTGCTAAAATTTCAGGGGCAGGAACGGATGATAAGACGCGGGAACGTGTCCTCATGCAAGAACAGGCTATCCGTATGAAGTTACAGCAAATGGCTGATAAGGAAGCACAGCAAGCAAGGAAAAACGCTCAAGATTATGAGAAGTTCTGGATTAATGCTTTACGGACCAGGGAGCAGAAGGAGGCACAAGTCCGAGAGAAGGTCCTTCAGGAAGAACAGAAAATCAGGCGTTCATTAAGTCAAACCGAAACGCAGATGAAGCAAACCTTTAACATTACGCCAAGTTGGATAGGCAAGCTTGGGGATATGGCTACCCATGCCGCTGTATTCCACACGGCATATGCCGCTATGCACAAGGTACAGGAAGCCTTAAGAGAGGGCATAGTCGGCATTGAATCTAATATGGCTGGCTATGTCCAGACGAATGAGCATTATTTCCTTGAGTACAACGAGGGTACTAAGGAAATGGTGATGAACACTGAGAGGTTGCACGACGAGACAACCAAATTTATCAGGACGGCTCATGATCTTGGTTCTGAAATCATGGACGTTACCGAATCAGCACGTTTATGGGGCCGGATGTATAAGGATGCAGGCGTTGTTCAGGAGATGGTACGCAAGTCAACAATGCTCAGTACCGTTGACCTTGTATCCTTGGAAGATGCGACCAAGTCTATGGAGTCTACCTTTGCTCAATACGGTGTACAAATCAAGGACAGTAATGACGCTATGGTGCTTGGTGGACGCGTTCTGGATTCTTGGTCCAAGGTTGCCCATGATACGATGGCCCCGGCTAGAGACTTGGGAGCTGCCTTTGAACGGACAGGTAAGATAGCGGCGGAAACTGGTGTTTCATTTGACTTTATGAATGGCTTGATTTCAGCCGGTATACGTAACACGGCGCTGAGTGGGGAAAACCTGGGTAACATGTGGAAAACAGTCTTGGGTACGATCCGTACAGATAAAGCGGTTGCAGAGATTGAAAGATTAGGAGTTCAAACAAAAGAGGTTGTAAATGGTACAGAGCAGTGGAAAAAGGCAGAAGACATCCTGTTAGAGTTATCGACCAAAGTAATCGACAAAAACTATGACCTTACGAAATCCTACGCTGATATATCGCGTGGCGTATATCAATACGCAAAATTAGCTGCTTCACTGAATGCTGGGGACATTTTGTTGGGTACTGCGGCCTCTATCGGTTCAACCGGATCGACAATGGAGTATCTTAAAGTCCAGATGGATACGATTCAGCGTAAGGCAGCTCAGACGAAGGCTTCGTTATTGGAAATATTCAATAATGCTGGAGATGATGGACTGCGGCGTACGATCAAGGATGTTCTGGACGCTATTGACCAATTGCTAATTGGGCTTACAAAAGTACCTCCTGGTGTGTTTGAAGGAACGGCGGCTATCGGCGGGCTACTTCTTGCCTATAAAGCTCTAAGCGGTCCAATCATGAATGTAATTGCTGCTGTAAAAGTATTGACGACTGCAAAGGCTGCGGAAACTGCCGCTATTGGCGCTAATACGGTAGCTAACAATGTTAATATTGTTTCCTCACAAGGAGCCACTCTTTCAACGGTCCAAAGAGTTGCGGCAACCGAAGGAGCTACAGTAGCACAAGGAGCTTTAACCGTAGCAACCGAGGGGGCTACAGTTGCTACGAAATCATTGTCTGTCGCTCAAGCAACGGCAACCGTCACAACAGCGGCCGCTACAGCAGGATTGAGCTTACTTGTTGGCGCAATAGCGCTCGTAGCGATGAATAGTGGTAAGGAAGAAAAAGCTGCGAGAGATCGGATTCAAAACTTAAAGGATCAAGACTCAGCATCACAACAAATGGTTAGTCAGTACCAACGACAGATAGAATTGTTACCGAAATTGGCTAATGCACATCGTTCTCTTGAACAGTCGTTAAAGCAAAGCAGTGGTTCAGTAGAAAAGGAAACAAAAGTAAAAAAACAACTCGAAGAGGTTTCTAAAGCGCTGGTCATCACTCTTGGAAAAGAAGGAGCCAAACAGCTTGAAGCTGCTGGTTATACCGATGAAGCTGTGCAGGTGCAAGTTGATGCCTTGAACAAACTCATCGAGAAGCAGAATGAAGCCCGGAAAAATGTATTGAAAGATCAGCAAGCGCAATTAATCGAACAACAAAAACAAAAAATAAATGAAATCACAGAAGCTACAAAAGAACTGGAACGAGTAAAAAAGATCATTGCTAATCCAATTGGGAATTTTTTAGGGACAGGAGAATTTAAGGAAGATGCTGCGAAGTTAGAAGAAAAAATAAAAACATTAGAACAAGAAAATAACAAGCTCACTTTATCTGTAACAGAAGTAGGAGTAGCTTTAGGCCAAGCAGCTATTGAAACTGACCAATTTGCTGGGAAAGCTGGAACAGCAACCGAAAGTGTTAAATCACAGGAGGAAGCTCTTGCCGATTTAAGAGAACAGATTCAGGGTAATGGTAAGGCAATTTCTGAGATGAACACTGTTTTAAATGATCTTGCAAATAAACAGTCCATGAACGCAGAAGCTGCGGCTGAACTAATTCTCAAATACCCTCAATTAGCTTCGGAGATTTACAAAACATCTGAGGGATGGGCTTTTGAAAAGAATGCACTCGAAGTTGTTCGTAAAGCTAAAATTCAAAAGGCTATAGATGATCTAAAGTCTGAAAAAGCTTCCAGTTTAAGTGCAAAACTTGAGTCTGATGATCGTATCGCAGTCTACATTAAAGAGGCAGGAGCGATTAAGAGTCTTGCTGAGTTAAAAGCTAGATTGAATGGAGTTATGGCTCAAAGTTCATTAGAAGTTTTTAATAAACAAAAAGAACTAAACAACATGACCGGAGTGAAATCTTTCCTAAATGCTCCTTTTCAGAACCAGTTAAACCAAGACAAGAAAAACATGGAGCAAAGCAAAAAAGATATAGGCGAAATATATAGCGGATACGAGAAAGATATGAAGCAGTATGACTCTCAGATTAATGCTTTAACCAAGCTATATAACGATCCTAAATTTGGTGTGAGTTCTTCTGGTTCAAAAAAATCGAAGGGGAGCGGGGGCAAAAAAGGCAAGAGTGATGCAGAACGTGCAGCTGAAAAAGCAGTCAAGGACGCATCTGCGGCACGAAAAGATAGTTATGATGACGATCTTGATAACTTTAAGTACATCGCTGAACGAAATGAATGGTCTATAAACCAGCAGATTGCTGGATACAAACGACTGGCTCAACGACATAAGCAGTACCTATCGGAAGATAAGGATGCAATGAAACAATGGAGCCGCGATGTTCAGAAACTGAATGATTCAAGATTTCAGGAAGACGTGGAGAATCTTGAGCGAAGAACTGAGCGTATGCGGCAGGCCAATAAACAAGAAATTGAGATGGTAAAAACCAGCCTGGATTTTTACAAGAAGGAACAATCTAAATCTTACTTGCTACCAGCAAATAGGCGTGAAATCCAAAAGCAAATTTATGATCTGTCCGTGAAGTATAACGAGCTTCGATACCAAAACTCGGAAAAATGGATTGATAAAGAAACTTCCAAAATGGAAATGGCGGGGCAAACCCAAATTGCTATCCTCAAAATGGAATATGACGCTTATATGCGTATGAGTAAGGCAAAGGATCGTACCGCCGAACAAAGTTTTGAGTTGCAACAGAAGATTTATGAGAAACGTAAAGCTCTGGAAGATGAGTTCCTGTCCGACTTCCAAAAGAGAATCAATTACCAGAAGAGTATGGAAGCCATATCCGTTTCTGATCAGCTTAATGCATGGACGAAAATGCAGGCTCTTTACAAAGAAGGATCAGAACAACGGATGGAAATTGATGTACAGGTCCATGATTTGAAGAAGCAACTTTTGGAGGATCAGAAGAAGGCTGCTACCGAAGCTGCCAAGAAGGAAAAGGAAGCACTTGAAAAGACTCGGGATGAGGAAGTAAAGCGGATTGAGGCGGAACGGGATGCTTTTATCGAGGCTCAGGACGCTAAAATTAAGGCCATAGACGACTTGCTTGCCAAAATGCAGACAGCTAATGAAGACGAGGATTATGAACGTGCAATGGCGGAGAAACAAGCGCGCCTTGCCCTGCTACAGTCTGCTGTCGGTCCGGAAGGTATTGCTGAACGAAAACAGACTGAAAAAGATATTGAAGATATGCAGCGGGAACATAACCGAACGCTGGCTAAGCGTGGATTGGAGGATCAGAAGAAGAAGCTCCAAGACGAGAAGACTGAGCGGGAAAAGGATTACAATGACCAGATTGAAGCTGCCAAACAGCATTATGATCAGCTTGCTGAGAAATACGATGAGTATTCAGACGGAGTTGAATCTAAAGCTGAAGATTTGAAAAATACTCAGATTTCAAAGGAATCTGAGAAAAACGCAGAAATCTTGCGTCAGTTGGATCAATTCATCTTAGACTATCAAATGAAAATGGCTGAAATCAATGCTACCTCATTGTCTGCATCCTTTGATACAGGTTCCTCAATATCAGAAAAGGACAGCGATTTGGCGAGATACAATTCTAATATTGACAAATGGTATTCAGCAGGCGCTGCCGAGAAGGCTAAACTGCACGAGGAAAATGCTGCTCTGCGGAATAAGTATGGCATTAAGAAGGATACAGGGAAACTTCAAAAATTCCATTCTGGTGGGATCGTTCAAGGCCAGAAGGGAGCAGAGGTACCCGTCATTGCCCGAGAAGGGGAAATGTATTTGAATGGTCAACAACAGAGCAACTTGTGGAAGATTATCAATTTTAAGATGCCGAAACTTAATTTCTCCATGCCAGACTTCTCTATGCCAATGGCTTCGGGCGGTTCAAATCCGCAGCAAATCAGCAACCAGTTCGTAATAAAATCAGGTGATACTTATATTGAAGACGAATCCGCAGCAAAGGTGTTTTGGAGCGAAAGGGACAACTTTGTACGGAGGTTGCAAACGAGGGGAGGCAAGTCTTAATGATAGACGCTACGGTGGATGGGAAATCCTTTAAATCCATTGGATTAGGGCTTAAAACTCACAATATACCTGTGTTACCACCAACAAAAGACCATAGCCTTGAGATAGCTGAGAGGGATGGAGAGTTGGATTTTGGCAGCACGTATGGAGCGCGGTTAATCAATCTCGAATGCATCCTAATGGCTGATGATACTACCCTTGATTACCATAGGAGAGTCGCCCAAGTGGCGGCTCTTTTTAATGCCAAAAAAGGGGATATTGTATTCACGTTTTCGGACTTACCAGGAAGGCGATATATCGGACGCTATGCCGGGACCTTAGATATCGAAAAGATACTTTGGGATGGTGAGTTAACCATAACAATCAAAATGGGCGAGCATCCGTTTCCCGAGAGTGAGGAGAACATTAAAGAGGTGACCATCACACAGTCACCGCAAACAGTTTCTGTTGCGTCAGTTGGAGACGAACGGGCAAGTCCTGTTATCGTTCTGACCAACATTGGTGAAAGCGACATACGAAATTTTCGAATTGCAAATGAATATCAAATTGAGTAGGGGGTCTTTATATTGGCAGACATATTACTAAGTAAGTCGAACTGGTGGAAAACAGCCTGTATTAATGCGGCTTTGCGTGGAATTAACTTTGCTTCTCCTCAAGCGCTATACATTGCCCTATATACCAGTAGCCCTACCGATGCGGATACAGGGCAGGAGGTAAGCGGTGGAGGATATACGCGCCGTGCTGTGGCGTTCTCAGAACCAGTTATAGCGGATCGTAGAGCTGTTACTTCCAGCGTGGGGGATGTCACTTTTCCGATTGCAACGGCTGAGTGGGGATTGGTAACACATATCGGCATCCGAACGGCTGCAACTGGAGGTAACTTGATATATCACGGGGCTGTAAAAACGCCGCGTACAGTACAAACAAATGACACGTTACGTTTTATGGCTGGTCAGATAAGCATAGACGAAGGGTAGGTTCTAAAGATGGAAAAAATGTATGCTCCAGTGGTGAATTCGCCGCGCACAGAGTTGGCAGAACTTATTACCGCCACCCTGACCGAAATTAAAGTAACCAACGCCGCTGTATTGCTTCAAGGCGAGGGTATAGCAGTTATAGGTAATGGTGATTTAGCGGAAACAATCACATATACAAGCATAGAAGATAACACGCTTAAAGGATGCGTACGTGGCTTTGAAGGCGTAGCGCGAGCTTGGGCATCCGGTGCTGTGGTAGCGCGTAACTTTACAGCGTCCGATCTTCGAGCGGCACAGCATAACATTGAAGCTCTTGATGACAAGTTGCGAGGTATGGAACTTACAGACGCTTATATGTATTATGTGGATGCCGTTAACGGATCAGATTCAAATAATGGTCTGACCAAGGACAAGGCTTTCAAAACTATCGCCAAAGCGGTCAGCATAATGAAGCCCATAAGCCTGTCCCGGTTCTCTATTGTGCTGTTACCAGGAACGTACGATGAAGATGTTGAGATGAAGCACAAGCTGCGTGCTCAGACGCTGGAACTAAAGGGAGAAACAGATGATGCCAGCTTATACAAGGTTAAATCTGTTACTTTGGACAATTTTACAAACCGCGCAGGCATCTACAACTTAACAATCACAACGACTGAAAAGGTTGGTATATCTCTGGTCTATTGTAATCGAGCTTTGATTGAGAACGTTGTTATTGAAGGGGTTTCAACAAGCCAGCATGGTATTAGTAGTTATGACGCTAACGCACGGATTGTAAACTGCAAAATTTCTAATCGCAATATTGGTATAGCTGCTGATGCCCGTTCTTGGTTCTATATCGAAAATTGTACAGGGGCCGGGAACGTTACAGGTATACAATCGCAGCTGGGTTCTATCATCGTCGTGGCTGGAACTGTTCCAAAAGGTGCAACGGATGAAAAATCGCCATTATCAGGTCAAATATTCGGAAATACGCCTTTCGTGTATCTGCGAAGCGGGGGATATACATTGCCGGCTAATTCCACTCCTACTGATGTACCAGTCACTACCGTAATGGAAGACAGCTATTCTATGCGTGATGGAAACGCGGTAGTGATCAATAAAAGCGGGTGGTACCACATTAATTCATTGGTCACGATAGAAAGCCTCCCAAATAATAAAATCGCTGATATAACAGTGTACAAAAATGGGAGCAACCTAACTACCCGCCAAGGAGCTGGGCTAGGGACGGGATTGGTCACATTTTTAACGATGGATGATCAGCAATATCTAGTAGCTGGGGATGTAATATCATTTAAAATCTTTCAAAGTGACGTGGCAGACCATAACGTATATAACACTCAAATAAGGCTTACATGCATCGGGCAAAGAAGAACGTAATTTAGGAGGAAGGTCATGTTTAACACAACAGGATTCAACAACCTTGCTCTTAATTCGGGCAGCTCAGCGGATGGAAATGTTATTGATTTGTCTGCGCATCTATCCGGTCAGGGACAAATGTATTCCCGGCGTAAAGAGGTGATTGGGGCCGATGCTGGTAATGCATTCAATCTTATGGCTTTTAATACTCCAGACTCCAGCGTATCAATCGAATACATTTTAGATTTTAACTTGGATATGACCGCAGGCGTGGAATTGTCAGGAGAAGGCCGGGCGCAATCTGATTTTGTCCGGTCTTATGATTTAGAAGCAGTGCCTATGTCCGGTGATGGGCGAATGTCGAACGCTGATTACATCCGAGAAATATTAATGGGGGCTGCACCTATGTCTGGAGAGGGGCGATTGCAGCCAGCTGAGGCCAGTCGATTCCATACCGACTACATTGAGTTTACAGATGTGTTCCGCCCGGGAGAAGTTATTGTGATTGACTCAGGTAAGTTCAAGATTACTCGCAATGGGCAGAACGTTTCTCACTTGTATAATGGTGATTTCTTTGACTTAAATCTCGGCAATAACAATCTTACCTGGACAGATCCAGAGACAGGCCGGACAGTTTTATTCCGTATTACACACCGAGATAAATTTTTATATTAAGAGAGGTGGACTATGCCTACTCCAACAATGCAAGTGTTTGATAAAAATATGCGGCGTGTTGGAACGCTAGTGGACTCTTATGACATTCAGCGGCGGCGCAGGATTAACAGTGACTATGAATTAACCTTCATGGTCCCGATGACCAGCGAAGACTATAGGGAAAAGATAGCAATCAAGAGCCACGTTCAGGATGAGCGTGGCCAATTTTATGTTATTCAGTCTCGTAGCCGATCACGAGAGGGAAAAAAGCTGACTGCAAATATCTACTGTAATCACATCATGTTCAAACTTAATGATTACAAGTTTCCATATGCTTCATACATTGCTGAAGCCTACGGTATTCATATCAATCAACTCACGGATCTGATTGCAGCGGCTACAGGCGGGAGATTCAAATTCGTTATCCACGACACATTCGATTTGCATGATGTCAAAGACTTCGGGCGTGGGACGTGCTTGGAAGCTCTCAACAAGATCGTTCAGATGTATGAATGTGAAGTCGAGCCAAATAATTTTGTGATCAATCTGAGAAAAAAGATTGGGGCTGATAATGGGCTACAATACAGGCTCAAAAAGAATATCGTTTCTAGCTCCTTCAAAGATAAAGGTGAATCTCTTGTAACCCGCATGTTTTCACAAATGAAGGATGGACGAACTTTTATTGGAATGGATGCATCTAAGCTGACGGACGAGGAGCGGAGTTTGCTTTCCGGTGTACCGGGAACGATTGTAAACGGAAAGCTGACGGTGAACTATTTGATATCTCCTTATGCTCAGTATTGGGCCAGTGAGTCAGTTCCTTTTTATGATGGGGAAATCATAGAGCAGGATATTGAAGAACCTGAAGAGTTGCTTAAGGCTACTCGAAAGGCTCTCAGGGAGCAAGAGAACGTAACACTAGAAGTTACCGTATCGACGGCTGACCTATTTAAAATTGACAATACAGAGCCAGAACCGCATTTAGGTGACACGGTAATGTGTATTGATCCGGCTATGGATATGAACAAACTCAAAGCCCGAATCACAGAACTTACAGAGTATCCGTATAGCCGAGACAAACATAGTGAACCTACGATATCCAATGTCAATTTACGAGACTATGCGGACATTATCAGTGACTTGGAGAGAAGTAAGAACATTGTTAACAACTCGTTTAGTAACGGAAAGATCCGAACAGAAGTTTTTGAAGCCTATGCCAAACAAGCTGTCATTGATATTAATAACAGTAAAACGGAATTGATTTACCCACCAGAAGGCGGAATATTGGCTCAAGAAAAGACAAATCCATTGGAACAAGTGCGTCTGACTTCAAAGGGGATAGGCATATCAACAGATGGTTGGAAAACGATCCGTGCTGCTATAACTGCTCGTGGAGTATTGGCAGAACAGATTATTGGGCAACTTGGTAGCTTTGTTTCTTTAGTTATTGGTAGTGGTAATAACGTAACTAAAATCAATACCGACGGAATTAGTGCCGGAAACGATGACTATACTATTGCACCGTTCAAGGTAGACATGCAGGGCAATGTAGTAGCAAGATCAATCAAGCTTACTGGCCAGATCGACAACTCAGAAATGAAATCGAGCGAGATCAAGGCCAGCACAATAAGAACCAGTAAACTTTACGGGAATGAAATAGAAGGAGGTATTATTACAGGGGCCTTATTCCGTACAGCCAAAGAGGGTAGGCGCATTGAGATAAACTCCAATGGCTTGACTGCCTATAACTCAAGAGGTGGAGAGTCTATTTCTTTAGGTCAGTATAATGATGGTGGAGGCTTATTGTTTATGGATAATGGCTCGCCAAGGGGAAGTGTCTACGGAGATAGAGAAGGATTTCATTTGGGAAACATGGGACCTATTATTATTAGATCAGTTGATGATGCTACTTATTTAAAAGGTCCTGTGGATTTTTCCGAAGCGTTTGTGAGCGGACTTGCTTTAGAGGTAGGGAGCATTAATGGTCTCGAAAATAAACTTAGAGATTTACGTAACGATATTGACAAAATACATGGAGATTTGTTTAATGGTTTGATCGTTAATGCAACATTCGACCCTGGTTCCAGGAATCTAAAATTGTTCAGCCAAGGCAAAACCGTGGCTACAGTTAATATTCCTGCTGGTGGAAGCTCTAGCAGCTCGACAACATAATGTTTACTGCACCTCCTACCGATGGTAATATTAGGACATATATACTATGTAGGGGGTACGGTTCATGAAAAAATGGTCTTATTTACTTAGTGGTGTATTGATCGGTGCGGTTGTTGCTACGGCTGGTAGCTCATTTGCAGATCAAGTTAAATCTTTAGTGGGAGAAAAAGTGGCAGGGGAATATGCGGTCAAGGTCAATGGTAATTCGCTTGTCGAAAATGCCATCGTGGTTGACGGAAAGGCACATGTACCTTTGAGAGCTGTTACCGACTCTTTAGGAGTGAATTTAAAAGTGGACGGGAAAACAATTCAAATTGAATCGTCGAATACTTCTTCAAAACAAACAAATGTTGAAGTGGAAAATACTGAAGTTAAAGCTTCTTCAGGTAAATACCAAGGATGGCCTGCTTCCAAACTGGAAGATAGAAAAGTCGAACTAGAAAAATTTATAAATGATACTGAAAAAGATAAAAAAAACCTACAACAGTCTCTTGAAAAATACAGCAAATTTAGAGAAGAATACGCAGGAAATAAAAAGGCGATGGACACTCTGGACTCCAAGACAAAAGGCACGGAAGAAGTATTACAAGAAGCTGAAACTAATATAGCTAAATATAAGACTGAACTAGAAGAAATAAATAAAGCTATAGCGGCATTGAAATAAAATCAGTATTACCAAGGTATTAAATAAAATACAACAGAGATATATAGAAAGACCTCTCCGTACTGGAGAGGTCTTTACTCTTATTTATACACATACTTAGATCCCAAGCCCCAATAATCATAATTATAATCCTCTGGATGTTGTATAAGGTGTTTTGAGCGTTCAATCCAGACATTAAGCTCCTCAGTTTTAGCGAAGGTGCTCACCTTTTCTAATAGTACGGCTAATTCTTTTATACCTTCCTCTTCTCCAGATTCAACAACATCACCAGTGAAAACGTAAAGACTACTTAGAAAAAAAGGAATGTGTTTGCATTTTTCGTCATCGACAAAGCTGCATATCATGGGTATGTTTTCAAAGCTATTCACAGCTAATTCCCAATCTTGATCCGGTATTTTCATATCGCTGTATGCCCATATTCTAATTTCCTTTTGGTTTGGGTTCCAAGCATGTTGAGCATCTCTCCACATTCTTATCCACCCTTTTCAATTGAGTTCTCATTCTCCGATAGTGCAATAATGATTGCCACCTTAAAAGGAATAGGTAAATTCACTGCCTTAAATAAATAAGAATATTGTAGACACTATGTGCAATCGTTGGAGCCCATATCGAAGAAGTCTTTTTATATATAAATCCAAGAATGTATCCTACGAGAAATATGGTTATATAGTTAAGAAGTGAATATCCTGAAATAATACCTATTGGAAAGTGTATCCCCATAAAAAGTATGGCTTGTATAAAGTTATATCCTTTTACCCGATGGTCTCTTAGTTTATTCATAACGAATCCTCGGAACACCACTTCTTCAGAAAATGCCGTTAACGGTGTAATGATCCATCTGATTCCTATGTCAAATCTAAAACCATTAAAGATAGTAACCTCGATTACTACCAATAATAATCCAATAATTCCGCCAGTAAATACTCCCTTGATAATATTTTGTTTTAATTTTATGTAGTCAATGATTTGTTGCAACCTTACTCGATCGATATATACGAAATAAATGACCACGAGCCCAATCCAAAAAATCAGTTTTATCAAGAAGGATATCAAATAAAATCCCAAATCAGTTATTCTTGGATGGAATGTTAGCTCCTTAATTGTCCAGCCTATGTAAAAAAACAATATAAAGAGAATAAGTTTACTTTTAGTCATTTTTTTGTTTCCTTTAATAAATTTCAGCTGATAGTTTAATATTACCATAAATTGTTCTGTAACTCTAATATCTGTAGTGATTTTTGATTGACGTTTATTGGGGATAAATAAAACAATACTTCTCTTTAAAATCCGCAGCGTTATAGTAACAAAACCAATTTAAGATATAAGTATGAAAGCCTCTGATAAATCAGGGGCTTATTTTGCGTCTTGAGGGGGTGACGAAACCCATGGCAAAGATAAAATCTACATTGGATATACAACTGGATCTAACCAGACCTGTTGAAGAATTGACTGAGGTTATTTCTGCTGTAATTGCTTCACAGCCACATAAACGTAAAGAAATACTTGAGGGAATGGATATAGCGGTAGGAAATGCATTAGCAGAGATACAGGCTCAAGAAGAAAAGGAACAGAAAGTAGACGATGATAGCTCAGGAAAAGTTTCCTGAACGGAGAGACGGGGGAAGCAAGGTGGATAAGTGGGAGGTTTTTAAGTTCAGTACTGCTTTAGGAAGCAGCGCTGTGACGTACTTTTACGGTGGGTGGTCGGGAGTATTGGGGGTGTTACTTGCTCTGGTCATTATTGATTATGTGACCGGATTATTTGCCGCTGCCGCAGAAGGTAAGAAGGGTACCGGACCAGGATTAAAAAGCAAGATTGGTCTTATCGGTATAGCTCGAAAGGTATTTATTTTTGCAATGGTAGCAGTATCCCATCTAATTGATGGAGTCTTAGGCGATTCGCACCTATTCCGAGATGCGGTCGCCTATTTTTATATGGCAAATGAGCTGCTTTCGATTCTGGAAAACGGGGGCAGGCTTGGAGCGCCAATACCACCAGTGATCCGACAAGCGGTTGAGGTTCTAAAAAGTAAAAGCGGAAGTCAGGAAGGGGATAGGGAAGATGCAAGCAAGGAAAAAAGGTAATGCCCAAGGAATAGACGTATCCCATTATCAAGGAAAGATTGATTGGAAGGCGGTCAAGGCAAGTGGCATTTCCTTTGCCTTTATTAAGGCCAGTCAGGGTAAGTTATACCGCGACAAAACATTCATCGGTAATGCACAGGCTGCACGAGCTGTCGGAGTCCTGGTCGGGGCCTATCACTATTTAGACGATTCTGCGAAAACGCCAGAGGATGCCCGAAAGGAAGCTGCAAACTTTGTGAGCGCCATTAATTCAGCCGGAGGCATCGCGGCCTTCGATCTGCCGCCGGTTATGGATTATGAGTCCAACAAGTCCGGATTAAGCAAAGCGGCGCTTACAGCCGTAGCTAGGACATTTCTGGCGGAAGTTGAGCGGCTTACTGGAGTACGACCAATCGTGTACACATATCCTTCGTTCATCGGTAATTTCAGCGGTTTATCAGATTACCCATTGTGGATTGCCCGGTACAGCGCCACACAGGTCCCGGCTGGCGCATCTGGTTGGTCACGCTGGGATTTCTGGCAGTATAGCGATGGCTCGGCTGGTGGCACATTGCTGTCCGGCACACGTAAAGTGGCTGGCATCGCTGGCCCGGTGGATCTGAATGAGTACAACGGCACGGTAGACGAGCTGCGGGCGCGGTTCGGTAAGGGAACTGCTGCACCGAAGAAGGAGTCCGTAAAAGATGCTGTATTCCAAGTGGGTGGTAAGACGCTGGGAAAGGCGCTGCTGTTTGGTTCGAAAACTCATGTGCCACTGTGGGCCTTGGCTATGGGTCTTGGGGTATCTTGCAATTGGGATAACTCCAATAAGGTGGCGTATTTGGACGGCCGTAAATTGCAGTCTGTGCAACTTGTTGAAGGTGCAGCTTACGTGCAACTCCGGCCAATTGCAGAATCTTACGGAGCTGAGGTTTCATGGGATGCCAAAAATAAAATCGCTGCTTTGAAATTGAAAGGGGATAAATAATCATGCAAACAATTATCGAAACCGTACAACCATATGTAAGTACCATCGCTACAGCAATTTTAGGAGTCCTGACAGCCATTGTTATCGCTGGGCTTAATACGATTAAGGTGAAGGCCAACACATGGATAGATGCCCGTACAACAGAGTCGCAGCGCGTCCTGTTGCATAAGCTGGCTGAGGAAGGTTTCTCCCTAGCTAAAACGGCGTACAAAGAGGCTGACGGATCTAAAAAACTCCAAGAAGCTTTATCCTATGTAACCGGGCAGTTGGAACAAAAGGGTATCACACTGACTCAGGTGGAAGTCCAAGCGGCGATTGAAAAGGCGTACCTTGACTACAAAGCCAAAGCCAAGCAAGAACCTGTTAGTACGGAGGAAGCTACTATAGCGGATACAGCAGCCAAGGTTAGCACTGAAGAAGCAGCTCAAGCCGCAGCTAAGGAAGCTGTATCTGGTCTGGCTGCAAAGCTTAATGATTTTTTGGCTCAAGCTACAGCAGAGGTAGCCAATACTGTTCCTGCTCAGGTGCAATCTGAACCTGGACCTATTTCAGCGCCGTTAGAAGCTGTTCAAATGCCTGTAACTACGGAGTAAGGTAAAGCAAATACCCTACCGCTTTTGCTGGTAGGGTAGCTTTTTTAATAATATATATCGTCTTCTGTTGTATCATACGATTTTTTGAAGCTAATTTTTTTCTTTTTTATATATATTATTATTGCTAAAAAGGACAAGGGAATTGGAATATAGGTTCCATAAATATTTATAAGTTCTTTAGAGAAAGGTGTAAAAGACAACACAATAAAAGAAACTACACAAAATAATAAATAGAATAATAATAGTCCTACTAATAAATTTATAAGTTGAAATATGTTAACTAAAAGACCCTCTTTGTTTAGGTACCAACCAAGAAAAGAAAAAAGAGAGCCGAACAGGGCAGCGAGTGACAATCTTATAATGTAACTTAGCCATACTACATCAGTATACGAACTGAAATAAATACCTAAAGCTCCTCCAACAACAGCACCAAAAATTCCAACTATTGTAGTAAGTGATAAACCGTTCATATTTGCAGTTCCTTTCTCAAATAATCAACCTTTTTAATATCCATAGATTACAATGTTTTTGATATAGTCTATCAGGCCTAGGAAATTTTTTCTATATATATTCACAATATAGACCATACGAATTATACTGATAACAACATATAAGGAAGCACCATTGTGCAATTTAAACCCATAGGGGCACTTTACTGACTCAAGTTGGTGGGGTGTCTTTTATTTATGAAGCCTTAAATTTATTTTCCAGAAAATTCTTGACAAATTCATCTGTGGTAAATTATAGTAAGCCTATATCTGAGAAAAGGGGACTTATTATGAAGAAAATGTTTATTTCATTATTTTTAGGAGTGCTTATAACAACTGGTTTATCTGTATCAAGCTTCTCTTCTTTTACATCAGTTGCTGATGCAAAACCGCTTAGGTATACAGTTACTCTTCATCCGAATGAGACTTATCAATTAGGATATGGTCCAGGTTATTGGTACTACATGGGGAGTGGAAAATCAAATGATTTTACAGTATCCCCAAGAGGGCTTATTAAAATATATCCAGACCCAGAAAATATTTCTGTTGGAGATGGAGCATATGCTGGTGAGATATCGACTGTTGATAGATTTGGTGGTGAAGTGGAAACAGTAACGATTAGAATTAAATACTAATATTGTATCTAATAACTCTTATTTTCGTTTATAAACAATTTCACACGTAAGAAAACAACGCTCTTCAATCCGAAAGCATCGGTGATACCCTGCTGGCATACGCTGGTGGGGTGTTTTTCTGTTTTATAGGGGGTGCTATTGCTAAAAACAAATAAAGTATTTTCTTAGTGCTTAGGCTAAGAAAATACTTTATTTAATGTCTGTTTAATCTTCAGGTTTCAAAAAAACTTTATAGGTTATATCATGAGCTACCGAGCTTTGAGTGCTTGGGCTAGCATCAAAATTATAGTCGTACGGGTTTGTATCAAAACTATACATAACATCTAGCACACGATAAAGTTTATTATTCCATAAAATCATTTCTCCTTTTCTTGGGACAAAAGGCAGGGCAACCAGGTCGAAATTTTCAGCGTAGTAGCCCTCTTTATCATTTAATACAATTGCTAATTCGATAACTTTCAATTCCTCACCTCTCAAGTGTAGAAATACTCTTTAATTAATAACTACTACTCTTGGAGGCGAAAAGCAAGATGCAGGTCCTTTATCTGTATAAAGTTGAGCAACTCCGCCGACTGTGTAAGTCCCTGGTTGACTGTATTCCCATGTTTGACTGAGAGTTACTCCCCCAGTATTCGGCCCTTTAAAACTGGTAGCTTCCGTCCAACCGGCTCCCGTTTTAAAAGAAGCATTGACTTCTCTTATAATTGAGTCCGTTGCAATACCCCACTCCACCGTTACTGTTCTTCCATTCTTAGTTACATTAAACGATTTGGTTACCCACACAGGCGCTATTATTGATTGGATACTTTCATTGGAATTTGAGGAATCAGGAGCTAATTGTGAAGAAGATGGTTCGACTGATAAGGGCTGAGCTTGAATAGAATTTTCGACTGATGAGGACTGATCTTGAGTAGGGGTGACGCTTTGGGCAGATACCGGGACAACTAATATCACTGAAATTAGAAAGGATAAAAATAGAGACGACAGTTTTTTACTCATTTTAATACGCACCTCTTCCAAATTATTTTTATACTAAATCCTTAAATATAAGGATGAAGTAAACCATTGATGGAACATATAGGTTATATTTTCCATATCATTGTAACCTCATCTTTCTATTAAATAGAGTTGTAGATTTTTGTCAACAACGCCTATGTGACGCCAGTGGGCGCTATAGCGCTGCGTGGATCTCGTTCGAATCGGAGAGAGCTGCCGCGTTCCGGATGCTTGGGCTTCAGCTTGGAGTCGCATCCACATTTTTAGCAGCATTCATTCAGCCCCGTGCTAAATAGCTCAATTCAATTGGAGCTTGAGCCTTGAAGGTGGCTATAGCCACCCTAATAAAGTATCCAAAGGATCAAGAGTAATTGAAATGCACCAGATCGAAAACAGAAAAGGGCAGGAGGAATAGAACTCTAACTGCTCTTTTTTTGCCTTGGACAACGAACACTTGTTTACATATAATATTTGCAGAGGCTTTCAGTATGAACATACATATTGCATTTACAAAATCACCCAAAACAATTATACTTATCTTATAATCCGAAAGCATCGGTAGCACTCTGCTGGCTCAAGCCGGTGGGGTGTTTTTACGTTTAGGGAGGTTTACATATGTTTAGGTGGATATTTACCGTACTAATTACAATCCTATTAGCTGGCTGCAGCGTACAACAGGAAGTTGTAAAGACCGCTAAGAGCGACCCTGTAGCCGTTCCGGTAACGCAGGTATCTGCCAATACGGTCAAGCTGGAATTCCCGTCAGAGAAGTACCCAGAAACGGCCCAGCACATCAAGGAAGCCATTCAGGCGGGAAAATCACCAGTATGCACCATAGACCGTGATGGAGCCGACCATAATCGTGAGTTGTCCCTAAAGGGTGTGCCCACCAAAAAGGGCAAAGACCGCGACGAGTGGCCTATGGCGATGTGCTCCGAAGGTGGAAAGGGTGCAGACATTAAGTACATAAGTCCAAAGGATAATCGTGGAGCTGGATCGTGGGTCGGTCACAAGTTGGATGAATATGCAGACGGAACAAAAGTTGAATTTATCGTGAAATAGCAAAAGCTCAGCTAACCTTGATTGGTTGGCAGAGCTTTTTTCATTGATCAGTTTGAATTTAGGTTAGATGTAAATAGATTATAGTGTTGTGTGAAATCAATCACAGTTGAATCGCGAAATGTTCTATATTATGGAAATGTATTGAATATAATACCAAAAAAATGGAGGATCAAAATGCTTAAAAAAATTATGATTCCCGCTTTGCTTGGTTCTGTTGTTGTAGGTTTACTTCCTGAAAACGCTGCCTTTGCTGATCAGGTAACCACTGTTACGGACTCTACTTATTCCACTCAATCTACTACTCCAGATATTACTCAAGTTATTACCCCAAGTATTATTGCACTGAAAAGAATTTCAGACGTGCCCGACTTCGATTGGGGAAGAGGATGTACCATATCATCGGCAGCTATGATTATCAAGTATTGGGAGAGTCATGGATATCCATTATTAATTGACCGTGGCGTATCAGATGATGAACTACAAGATATTTTGGCAGATAAATATTTCCATCCTGACAAAGATGGCGGCGTGCCCTTCGTACGAGCAGTAAATGCCTTTGCTAGATATTTAGATGATGTAGGGTATATATATTCATTTGGGGGCTATGGTTTTGCCACAAACTCTGCACAAGAAAAAGCTTGGAATCTGATAACAGAGGAAATTAATGCAGGTAGACCTCTTTGGCTAACAATGAAAAGATACCAAGATGATAGAAGATCAATAGAAGGCGGACATGCTCTAGTTATTGTTGGTTATAAGCAAAATGCCTCTGGCCAGGAAAGAAAACTCATACTTCATACAACCTGGAAAGAAGGGAATGTTAATTATGAATGGAGACCGTCAGATTTTGATGCAGTTTATAGACTAAAAATGGGAAGCAAATAATAATAAATAATCTACAAAATATCAATAATTGTAAATCAAGCGCGTCTCAAATCTTAATATGATATGTAATAAAATAGAATCGAATCGGCTGATTCTTTATAATGACGAAAGGTGGAATAAACATGAAAATAAGAAAGGTATTATCAGTCCTTTTTGCTGCGACATTGACATTGACATTGTCGCAAAGTGCTTTCGCAATATCTGGTCAGAATGACACTAGAGAAACAGCCTTAAATGTACAAAGTAGTAACTTTAATTTTGGATCATATCTGGACAAAAATGATGTAGATTGGTTTAAAGTAGTAAATACTTCGAGCAAAGAAATGGGGGCAATTGCCACTTTAAAAAGTCAACAATATATCAATTATGATATAGTTGCTTACTTTCCTGATAAAGGTGAAGAAGAGGTACTTGAAGCTCAAGACAATGGACAAGGGAAGAAAGATGTCTGTGGCACTAGTGGCCTGCTCCCTGGGGATGTGATCTATTTTAAAGTTGTAGGTCATGATGGCGCTTGGGGTGGTAACGGTAAAGGACTTGGTTATAGCTTGAATATTAAGAGGGATTTTGATCGTTGAGAATTGCTTTCTGTTTGAAAAGCACCTATATAGGTGCTTTTCTTCTGCTCATTATATAGCCTAGTAAAATCATTAATTAAGCATACCCATGTTATGATCTACGTAAAGATGGGATGAGCAGCGGCCAGAATTGCCAGCAGGAATTTACTATAGAGTACACATTCTTAGGCTGTTAAGAAAAATGTTCGGTAATATGGAAAAGCCGTTACAGATTACCTACAACAAAGAATATCTCATAAAACCTATTCTGAGGTGATCAGCATTGTACATACATATTACATTTACAAAATCACCCAAAACAATTATACTTATCTTATAAACCGAAAGCATCGGTAGCACTCTGCTGGCTCAAGCCGGTGGGGTGTTTTTACGTTTAGGGAGGTTTACATATGTTTAGATGGATATTTACCGTAATGATTACAATCCTATTAGCTGGCTGCAGCGTACAACAAGACGTTGTAAAGACCACTGAGAGCGACCCTGTAGCCGTTCCAGTAACGCAGGTGTCGGCAGACATGATTAAGCTGGAATTTCCGTCAGCCAAGTACCCAGAAACGGCCCAGCACATCAAGGAGGCTATTGCAGCCGGTAAGTCACCAGTATGCACCATAGACCGCGAAGGAGCCGACCATAACCGTGAACTATCTCTGAAAGGTGTACCCACTAAAAAAGGCAAAGACCGCGACGAGTGGCCTATGGCGATGTGTGCAGAAGGTGGAGAAGGTGCAGACATAAAGTACATAAGTCCAAAGGATAATCGTGGAGCTGGATCGTGGGTAGGTCACAAGTTAGACGACTACGCAGATGGGACAAAAGTTGAATTTATCGTGAATTAGAAACTCTCCGCTAACCTTAATCGGTCGGCGGGGATTTTTTTATTGAAGGAATTACTATACCGTTCAGCGAAAGAATTATCGAGGTGATCAGCATGAACCATACATATAAAGTGTTAAAGTCGGATATAGAACTATTTGCTGCTGCATTAAGTCAAGCAAGAGTGTACGTTGTTCAGTCGTTGAGAGAGGATATGGTATCGATTGTAGACTATGGCGGCACTATAGAAAAGTTTTCGCCTGATTCGGTTAAGATTGCTGGAGCTTATTACATACGGAATCAATTTGAATTTAGAGTAGATGTGAAAAAGGACTCCGCTGGTATGTATGAACTGTAACCAGTATGGAGTCCTTTGTTGTTTATTATTTAGTTGAATACTCGCTTACTTCAAATGTGAGTATTTTATTGAATATTACGTAGTAATTGCGACTGCTAAAAGGACCTATGTTATTCTTGTGTTTATTGATTGCATAGGAAGCCGTACCTGAACCTGCTTGTTTAGCCTCATACCAGGCAATAAAATCGTTCACTTCTTTCATACTCAGGTCGAACTCTTTTTCAAGACCAGTATCCATAGTGACAACTAAAATAGCTCGGCCGATATCCTTAGGTGTATCTTGACCAGGAGTATTTTTTATATCTGGGTTATAAGTTTTCAATATCCCATCAATATCAAATGCATCCATTCCAATAGCACCATTAGTTTTAATTATTAATGTGTGTTCTCCTTGTGGCAAGCCCGTTTTCTCAAACGAAATAGCTTGAAAAGCACTTCTTTTATTGTACTGAGTATAAGGATATTCGATTCCATCAAGTGACAGCGTATAATTCTGAGTTTTCCAAATGGATACGGTAGTAATGAGCCTTATTTTTGTTCCTGTGAAATTAAATTTAATGAACTTTTCATTGTTGTCATTAGTCAATGTTTCAGAGCCATTATAAAAGGTCCCGTTTGTAGATTTAAACCATCCATCGCCTTCATATTGAATATGGGAGTCAGTGTCATCATAGCGATTCCATCCTTCTTCTGGGAAGGTAAGAGAATCACCTACTGTTGCTGCATAAACTCCTTGATTAAAACCGAATAAAAGAATTAAAGATAATAAAAATAAAGTAGATAGTTTTTTCATATATATTCCCCTTTTGTGGTATTTGTTTTATCAGAATATAAAAATAAAAAAGGAATGTCTAAACATTAATGTCTATATATTCAAATTTATGTTTAGACAAGTTCTGAGAAATAGATTACTTTAGAATCTGTTCAACAGATTACTTAGGGGGAAATTTTGTGAATATGAAATTTATAAAAAAAATCAGTGTTTTATTTGGAGTTTTTTTATTTACAGCAGGTTTACTATTGAATTCGAATTTATATGCGGCGTCTGTGGGACAAGGGCTTACTGAACCAGAAGTAGGATGGGAACGTTACAATGAGACAGCAACAGCAATTAGATATAATGGTAACTGGTTAGCTTATTCGACGAGCAACTCATATTATGGTGGTACTCATAAAGTTACCAGTGGTATTGGGGATTCAGTAGAGTTTAAATTTTATGGAAACAAGATGAGAGTTATAGGAGTCCTTTACATTGGAGCATCTAAAAACATAGAAGTCTCCATAGACGGAGTCAAAGAACAAATGTCTATGTATAGAGAGGGAGTATCATATCAAACATTGAACTTTGAGAAAACAGGATTAACTAATTCTATTCACCATGTAATTATAACGAATAAGGATGCTAAAGAATTTTATGTCGATGCAATTGACATTAATGAAGATGGAAGGTTGGTAGGCCAAAGCGTTCCTATAAATTTAGAGGCAATGGGTGGAGATAGCCAGGTTAAATTAAATTGGGATTTGGTGAATGATGCGGAGAGCTATACGGTCAAATACGGAACAGAATCCGGCAAATACACTGAAACCACCACAGCTACTAAAGATGCTTACGGTAATTTCGTTATTCCGGGACTGACCAATGGAACAAAATACTACTTTGTAGTAAATGCTAAGGTGAATGGCGTTGATTCTGAATATTCCAATGAAGCATCTGCAACTCCACAAGGAGGAGGCAGTCAACCTGATCCAGAACCAACTACTGGAGATCGCGCAATATTAGTGGTCACTATGACAACAGGATTGGAGAAGGAATTTGACCTAAGCATGAAAGAGGTCAATGACTTTATCTCATGGTACGAAAGTAAGCAGGCTGGTTCTGGACCAGCATCATATGCTATCAATAAGCACGATAACAATAAAGGTCCATTCAGCAGCCGAAAGGATTATATGCTGTATGATCGTATCCTAACGTTTGAAGTAAGTGAATACTCTAAATAAGTAAAAAGCTCTGCTAACCTTAATTGGTCGGCGGAGCTTTTATCGTTTTTAACAGGCCTGTGTTAGGCTGGATTATATTTCGTTTTAGCTTCTTCATATAATTTGCCGCGGTTACGAAACTCAATTGTCGTCCTTTACCACGTTGAAAATATATTTACTATTTAATATTTTTCGTATATATTAATATTTGGAAATTAGTTTTCATAAATTTTTCCTACAAAACCAGATTAAATTAACAAAGGAGATTATTTTAATGAGTATTTCATTAAGAATAGAACGCAAATCCGGTGGTGAGCCAATTGAGTTTGTAAAAGGTGAAATCACTGGCTTTACTTATAAGAATAATAGTTCCATAAACCTTTCAGCTAAGTCTACAAACTTGGCTCATTCGCTACATATTCGAAGCAAAATTCCGCTTCATTCGCTTCCTTCAGTTATAGACAATGCGGATAATTCCAACATGCTGTATACATGGGCAAACACAGAATATAAACCTGATAGTGAGGATTACTATCGCAAATGTAATATCCAAATCGTTAGAAATGAAAACACAATTCGAGATATTACGTTTACACACGCTTACGTAGATGAGTATCAAGAACAGATTGATACCAGCAAAGAGATCCTTGAGTTTGAACTTGTTTTAAAACAAAAAGAAGATCAATTGGGAAAAATTCAATACAGTCCTCAGTTAGAACCTAAGGAAACAAGAGAAAAGGATCAGTCTGATGTCTCGCAAAAAGTACTGGAAGGCGCATATAGTAAGAATATGCTAATGTATGCAGGAAATAATACTTTTCCGTTTGAAAATCCGATGGTAGAACTAGAAAAGACTTGGGTGCGAGGCGTAGAGAAGGTAAAGAATTCGACAGATACTGTATTACATTATCCTGATCGTAAAGCATTTACATTAGTAGCTGTTCCTATAGCTCGAAAGAAGTACGGAGACATTACAGCCAATTTACTTAAACATTCACTTGATTACAAACCAGGACATTTACACTTTAACGAGTGGTCGTATGAGGCGCAGCAAATTAAAAAATCCAAAGAACATAATATGTATGTAATTGATAAAGCAGTACAAAAAGCTAATGACAAAAAAGTTAAAAGTTTTTCAAGTGATGGGTCTATTGCAATTGAAAGTGACAGAGATTTGTATAACGCTTTTCACAAAATGAAGTACAAAATAGATGGAACATATGTAAAAGGACAATGGGAAATTACTACAATATATTATGATAAATATAATTTTGAATATAATTTTAAACAAATGTTTACTGGGGACAACAAACTCGGTTGGGCTGCGGCCAATCTAACAAATTTAATGGAATCATGGGGAACACTCAATGAGTATACATCTTATGTTACAGTAACTGATACAAAAAAGGCTTGGAAGTGAGGTGTGAATTGCAGATGAAACGCAGATACATCTACATCTTGATCTCTCTACTAGTAATAACTACTACTATAATTTTTTTAGAAAATTCTGGAGACGACACGATTAAGAAGTACCCTTATGGAAAAGATACGTTAGAGTTTTTTGGAGATGGGACTTTTCAGATTTACAGGGGCGGAGGAGCGGGTGATCCTCCAATACTATACACTCATCAAATTGAAGCCCCAAATTCAGTGATTGATAACGTTCTGTCTTATAAAATAGAAGAAAATATCGTATACGTGGTTGGTGAAAATAGCTTCATTAAATTGGATTCAAGTACCAACACATACGTGAAAAAGAAACGGATTTCCGACTTTACTCCCAATGATAGAGAGATATTTAATAAATTAATGGAAAAATAAAAGCAAGTCTCCGAACCTACCTAGGACTTTTTTGTGGTATAATCTGGATTGTGCGACAAAACGGCTATAAAGGACGGTCGGCTAATCTCCCGGAAGGGAGGTGACGCCATGGAAGTTAAAGACACACTGATGTTGATGATTCAATTCGCAACGTTGGTGATTCTGATACTTTCTTTCCATAAACGGAAATAGACCGCCCTGGCGAGGATACGGTCTATTTCTGGATCAAACCTCAATTGCTGACCGCTCTTATAGCGGTAAGTCGTACAGGGGAGCGGTGGTAGCCGTTCCCTTTTTCTATTCTTATGTTATCATATTCATTTTATACAGGCAATGGAATTACCTTTGTTGACAAAAGTCATAATGGTTATAGAAATATTAAAACCCCGGATTGCCCCGGGGCTGTTTTTTTTATCTGATCGTATATTCGTAAACTTTATCCTGAATCTTTATCTCTGCTTTTAATGGCTTCTCACTTTTAGCCACCTCATTGGGTATCTCTGAAAGATAGTACAGTGTTCCCGTTTTAAGTGGGTCAACGCTGGTTATGTTGGTGTAAGTAAAGTCTTCACCGCCACGTTCCTCAATAGTGCTGAATGTATCATAATCATATTTGTTATCGAATTTTAGGTTTACTTCCGCTATTTTATCCGCCTTAATTCCTTCTGCCCCAAGATTTTTGGCTTTAATGATTAGAGCAAAGAAGGTGGAGTCTGTTTCTTTGGATTCGTATAGTGTGTGGAAGTCTCCCGGTTTAGAGGGTTCGATTTTTTTCGAAATCTTATTTCCCGTTACTGTTATATCAGCGAAATCTTGTATTGTAACTGTCTCGCCCTTTTTAATAGGTGTAACCGTATCTTCTTGCTTTTGTTCCACTGGTTCTGCTGGTGTAGTAGAAGTCGTTGCCGTAGTAGCAGCTTGTTTGGTGTCATTTGTTGTGGCAGATTGCTTAGGTGAGCAAGCTGCAAGCGTTATAAATGCGGCAGCCACCAATATACCTGTTACAAATTTCATATTATCCCCCTGATTTTGTATTTTCGTATAGTCTATCAGACCTAGGAATATTTTTCTAGTATAAAAGTTCTAGATTCAGAAGGCAAAAAGTCTTGTCTAGAACGTATGTTCGTAATATAATTTCTACATAATACATCAGGAGGCTACAAACATGTCTAAAAAATTAGAAGGTAACGGGTTGTGGGAAAGCAGCCGGATTATCATACCAGAACATAAAGAGGCTTATCTGAAGCTCATGAAGGACCGACAACGGAGAGGAAAGCCAGAGCTAGACGATCAAGAGGTACAATTGATCGAACAGGCGCTAATAGACTCTTACAACTCACGCAATGCCGTCACTGTGACCGTATTTAGCCCGTTTGATGATGAGGTAATGACTGGTGTAGTTACGTCAATTAACACAGCGCGTAGAGAAGTAAAACTGTTTCGCGGTGAGGATGATTTTAGCTGGATTAAGCTTGAGGATATTATATCAGCACGCTGAAAATAATTACCTCACATAATACATAAATACTTCCATTTAACATGGTAATTGGATTGCCTCTAACAAGTAACAAATATAGAATTAAAGCATATTTGTTACCAATTATGTGAAGGGGTTATGTGTTATGTGGGAGCCTATTAGGTTCTTGCTTTTCTCGACTGTAGAAACATTTGCAGCGTTCGTTTTAATGTTAACTATTTTTAGAGTCAGGGCTTTAGACTATGTATGGCCTGCATTATTTATTGGATTGATAATGAATTTGCAAAGTTTCATTTTAAGGGAAGAAACTTCTTTGGCTTTCTTTGCTCCAACCATAAACATCATATTGTTCACGTTATTGATAACCACTGTTGTTAGGATGCCGTTTATTTGGGCAGCCATCATATCCATTACAGGTACATTTTTGTATACGTTATTCCAAGCGGCGATTATATTAATCCTTTTTGGTACCTTGACAACAGAGATGCAGACCTCAGCAGAAGGATCGTTAGCGCAAGCGGTAACCAGTGCATGGGTGTTAGCTATTTCGTGGTTCCTGTATAAATTCAAAATAGGCTTTACAGCAGATTATGAAAATCTACGTTTTAAGTGGGAGTATATACTCGTTATTATCTTAATAGTAGGAGTATTGGCAGCTTGTGCATTTATGTTTTACGTCAATAATTTCTTTTTGAGTATTCTATTTATTGCCTTAGCATCTGCCATGTTTTTGTATTATTCATTAAAAACGGAGCGTGATTACTATAAAAAATCTTGACTCCATCGCTCTTAATATTGCGACTCACATCAAAACAGTTGTACCTGATCATCCTTCATCTATAGATGTTCTAAAACATGGGATAGCCGTTGCGATCAATACATTTTCAATTATTTTACTGACTATCGGTATATCATTTTTTACGGATAGGATGCAGGAAGCTTTGCTAGTGATGATATCTTTTTCAATGTTGCGCCAAATTGTAGGAGGGCTACATTTAAAGAGCAATATAATGTGTATTGTTGTATCTACAGTTCTACTTACTGCTTTATCTTTCGCGAGTTTTAATTACAATTGGATCGTTATTACGTCGATAATAAGTATTGTGCTTATCTTGGTTTACGCGCCATCAAGGGTAGAGGGGAAGACGCGTATATCAAAGCAGCATTATCCGTTGTTAAAGTTTATCGGTGTTGCAATTGTTATTCTAAATCTGTGGTTGGCTTTTCCGGTAGTAGCTGCCAGTTTTCTTGTTCAGAGTTTAACACTAATAGAAGGAGGTGTGAGAAATGAAGAAAACCAAACCGAGTAAAGTGAAGGCTAGTATGTATTACAATATTGCTGCAATGTTGACAACACTTGCAGTTGCATCAGTGAGCACGGCAAGTCTGTCATGGATTCACAGTCCCGAACCACCGAAAGAATTGTTAAAGTAAGCGGGGAATGTTAAATGCTAAGTTTAACCGTATCGGCAGATCCTGGAGGTATAGAAAGAGGAGAAAATGTTTTAGTAGACAAAGTCCTTTTCATCTCTAAGGGGAGAAAGCGAGACCAGATACTGGTTCATACATTTGATAGAACATACTATATGGTAGGAACCTTGAGACATTGGGAGAATTTTTTGAATAGTAACGGATATCGTTTTTTGAATGTGGATAGAAGTAACACTCTTAATGTAGAAAAAGTAAAGATTGTTAATGGTATCTTCAAAGATGCTTACTTTGAAGATGAAGTAACAAAAACATCAAAAAGGTGTCCAATTGCTTACCATCGATTTGACGAGGTTGTTGAAGAAATGGGTTTTATTAATTCCAAAATAATCTTCACTGGAGTTGCTACAAAATAGCGACTCTTTTTTTGTCGAAAATAAGTGTCTTATAATGTCGAATATTAAGAGACATTCAGCGCCCGAATTTTTGTTGCCAAGACCCTAATATTGGGATTAAATAGTAGTATAGTTATGTCAAAAATTGATATGTCCGATTATAGACATAATTGTTTTGGAAAATGAAAAAAGGGAGGAGGGCAGAGTTATCTGTAAAAAGTATGGTTTAACCATACTTTTATCCGAGGGAGAGCCAACAGGCTCACTCAAAGATCAGTTCGTATAAGTCTTCCATTTTACAATCGAGGGCATAGGCTACGTTAATCATAACATCAGCAGACATTTTATCCTGATTGTTGGCCCAATTGGAGATCAAATGTCTGCTATAGCCAGTGCGTCTAGCAAGATCGATTTGTTTTATACGACGTTCTTCGAGTAGTTCCTTTAATCGGCATCTCCCACGGGAGATTTTCAATCAGAGATCCTCCAGTAGGTATCTATTCGTTGCAAATTATATCACTGAGAGGCACTCCAGTAAATACGACAAAGGACGTGCATCAATGCAAATACACAGATTAAAGATTAAATGGGACATAAAAAAAGAGAATGCAGAAATTTATACCTTATCCATGCTTCAAGTATTTGGGATTGCCCTGCCGGTCGTTGTAATAGTAGAAGCTCCTTCGTGGATTCATGAATTCACTTTCGTAAAGTAGTATGTAAACAGGGTAGAATGGTTCACTCCCATCTGCCCTTCATTGGTTAAAATCGTCCCCCTAAGCGTCCCCCAAACGTCCCCCAATTCATGAAAAGTTATGATAGAATACGAACAACGTTTCTGATGAAATGTTCTATAAATCGTTATCCTAATAAAGGAAAAGATGAAGTGATAAATTCGTACATAAACAGAACCCAAGTACATCAATGGGAACGTGATCAATATCTGACGCTTTACTAAAATGTGGAATCCCTTGGCGCTCTAAGCGTTGAGGGATTTTTTGTTTTGTGGGTAATGCATCATTTTCTTGGACTACGTAGTAGTCTCCCACAATACGAAGTAGACTGGGAAGAATACAAACGCCAGCAGGGCGCAAAGAAGTGTTTAGAAACAAAAAAAGAAAAGTGTGAAATCTATGAAGCCAGTTATGGAACTGCTACTACATTCGCTGGTCGAGCTTTGAAGTTTAAGGAAGTGCGATTACAGTAAGATAACCAAAAGCCCACATGCTAAGAAAAAGAACCCAAAGAGAATAGATACAGAGCCCCTAAATTTCATGTCATCAATGTAAGCATCGCTTGGTTCTGAATCACCTTTGATCTTCCAGGCTTCGTTTGCACGCCATCCCCAAGTGGGATTTCGTTTACTTAAAATACCAAGCGAGAAAAAAATAATAGCAATAAGAATAAGCATGATTCCCATTTGATCACCCTCCTTTGGGTAAATTATACCAAAAATGAACGACAGATAGAAAGCATTGTCCCCAAGAGCAGATGAAACAAAAATAAGAGGGCTTTGCCCTCCATGTTACGGTAGTATTTTAATCTGAATAAGCAACAGCATTAAAGCTTTCCATTCCTATTCGGGTAGCAGCTGCTGTGCAAAATATATATAAGGTATATACCAATTCATTGGATGGTGGTAGAGGGATATTGTAATCGGATGCATTGATGGTGACGACTTGTACAGCGTTTGGGTTTACTTCGGAGACACTCACGGAGTAAAGGGCGTAAGCAACGAGCGAATCGACATCGCCTCTAACAATAGAAAAAGAAATAACGGAGTCAAATGGTGGAGTGGTAGGAAATGCAAGCTCGGCTATCCCTGATACTTGTACACGCATGGCGTCCGTTACATCTAAACCAAGCTCCGCGATGGCAACAGCAGTATTGGCTGGCAAGGGAATTGAGATCGTATTACCGTAACTTGCGTTTTGAGATGTTCGAGCATCTAACAATCTAGTCATGTTCTCATCTCCTTATTGATAGTTTATGCAGAACATATTTATTGTTGAGGGCAGTGAGAATAAACATATTTTAGCCTATAGGGAGTAAAGAAGGAGAAAACAGCCTTATACAATGTTCATCGAAACAATCGTTGTAATGCTGCCGGATACAAAGGTTTCTTCCTCTGTGAAAATGTTGATTTCGATTTTAAAAATACTCCACGGATGAAAAAAAGGCGGGTACGCATTCGGGCACCCTACTTACAGTAGTGCGGAAAGGAATTTTTAATTGTATACGCCCGTATAATGTTCTTTTATGCTGCAAAGAGTGGATGGAGCCAAGATGGCGGATGAGTGTGGAAAAACATGTAAATTAAGATGGAGAGCAACGACCATTCAATATGCTACAGGATTGGACGGAATTACAATGCTACTGAAAATCTGGAGCAAGCCTATTACGAGCATTTGGAAAATGAGATTGATTACGAAACTGTACCGTGCTGTTAAGATGGATGCGATGAGTGCGAGTAGCTGGATGACCATGTCTATAAAACATACCGTGAGTTAATCAACGATGGAGAGAATTTCCTAAACTTCTGGTTTTTGATCTCTAAGGAGGAACAACAATGATGAACAGAGTTTCCGTTTTTATGAAAGTTAATCATATTGAGATTCATCGTGTTGGTAGAGTTGCCGTGCTTGCTTATAGTGACGAGACTTATAAAGTGTACGTAAATCAACTCCAAAAGATAGCGGAGGGCACCCCATGGTAAGAGCCTATACCTCTATACTATGCGCTGTACCGTTATATGTGGGTGTAGTAAGTATAGATAGGTGAGGATTAAATATGGTAGATAACAACGATAAAAAAAGTAAGCACCTATGAAAAAAAAGTGCTTACTTTAGGGTTAATTTTATTATTAACGGAACATTTTGTAAATGTAGCCTTGATATAATGGGCATACTTTATTGTTGCCTTTTTGTTGCCATTTATATAAAGAAATATTCCCTCCAAAGCCTCCTGTCATGTAAAATTTTTGAGTTGGAACTGTTGATTTCATATCCTCTTTAACCGTTGCACCTCTGATGCCACTTACCCATTTTTTGTTCCCTTGAGGCGGAGTATATGGTGACTCAGAAGAAATATTTGCTGAAGTTGGGACTGGTTCTGCAAAACTTAAAGACGGTACAGACAATGCCCCAAGAAGAACGGTGCCAGCAGCCAAAGCGATAATAGATTTTTTCAAAAGTAAAGCCTCCTTAGTTTGTTTATCTTCGTATGCAAACTATGGTGTAAGGTAATTATAGTGCTTAGATTTACATTCATCTACCAAAAATAACGATTACAACAAATAATCACATTATATAAAGGAATGATAAATGATGATGACAGTATACTGACTTAATTGGTGTAATAAAAAATTATGAATACTCACTTCAACAGTTGGAAAACCGAATGACTGCATATGATTTGCTTTCGGCGGAAGGATCGGTTGTCAAACGAGTTTCTGGTCAAGAACTGACAGCAGATGTGACAGCCAACACCGCTCTAGTTAAAGACCAGCGCTAAAGACATACCGGGTATTTAAGCTACTACATTCGCGGATAAGCGGCGCAGAGCAATTGCGAACATAGCAAACAGTTTGAAGATCAATTGCACCTTAGATTTTGTCACGACCGACTATGGACGGGGACGAAACGAGGAAGGTGAAATTGGACTAAAAATGCAGAAGTAAATAAGATCGTAAAGGCTTAAGCCTTTGCGGTCATATTTGTATTGTCTAAAGTTCTAGACTGTAAAACAAAGTAATAGTCTGACGATGCTTCATTAAGCTATACCAGCTAATAGCTTGTCAAGATTACCAGTAAAGGGATTCTAAATCATGTGGTATAGTTAAAATGAGCATGCCAAATAACCCTCCAATTTCCGTTGTTTCTTGGAAGGTTATGCCAATGATAATCTTTTAAATTGGACGAAATTCCTTTTTGTTTTTCAAGATGGCATAAAGCCAATGGATGAGCTTATTTGCACATGCGATTAGAGCTACTTTATGTGGTTTTCCTTCTGCTCTCTTGCGATCATAGAACGCTTTGAGTCGCATATTTCGGGAGCGTATAAGCCCACACTGGACAGCCATTACCAGTGCGTAACGCAACTGCCTGGAACCACGTTTCGTGATTCGGTTTCGAGTTGCTGTAAATTTACCGGAAGCAAAGACACTCGGGTCAATGCCTGCAAAAGCCACTAGCTTTTTAGGATGATCAAATCGGTCGACTTCTCCAATTTCAGATAAAATTGTTGCCGCAATTTTATGCCCAATACCGGGAATCGACTGAATTAATTCATACTCTTCAATTTCTTCGGCCAGAGCATCTATGTTCTGTTCCAATTCAGTAAGATGCTCTTGATACTGAAGAATGAGGGTAATAAGGACTTTCAAATTGATTAAGTGGCTAGCATACATGGTTTGCTGAAACGGGTTTTGTTTTGCCGCATCTAGCAGTCGTTGAATCCGTTGGTTAATCCAGTCCTCTGAACGCCCTCGTTTCGAAGAAAGCAGTTCTTTCATCTTAGCTTTGAGTGTATTTTCATCTGTATGCAAAACTGAATATGAGGATGGGAATTCACTTAAAAACCGTAGTGAAACACCGGAATACATAGCTCCAAAGACGCCTTTGTAAGCCGGGAAAACCTGATCTAAAACAGCTTGGAATTGTAGCTTCGTCTGTACACACATCTTTGAAAGGGACTCATACTGTCTTGTAAGATAGCGCAGATTGAGAAGTTGCACACCTCTTTTCTTAAAAGGTTCAAACTCTTCCTTGTAGTACAACTCTCCCAATAGGTAAGCGTCCGCAGCATCCGTCTTTACTTTACGAAGTTGAGACTTTCTAAGCCGATTTGAGATGAGTGGATTAATGACAATGTAAATGTAGTGATGTTCTTCTAGGAACTGAACAACGGGACTTTGGTAATGGCCGGTTGCTTCTAGAATAAGCAGAGGACGTAGTCTGGATGCAGTCTCAACATCCTTCAAAACTTGATGTGAATTTGCTAGGCCATCACGAGTGTGCTCGAAGTGGAATGTCCCTCTGAAGGGCTTTCCGCGCGCTAAAAAGGCTTGTCCATGACTTTCTTCTTTTGAAATATCTAGACCGACAACTGGATTCATTTCATCTCTCCCCGTAAGTTTAGACTCCCCGGCATCCCTAAGGTTCTTCTTGTCGCTCCATAGCATCGCTTGTTATACGGGATCTTACGTCCCAACCAGCCTCAATCATGGTCATGACAAGTAGGGCGAACACTATAGCGCTCGGGATCAAGTCCCACGGGCAGGTACGTTCGACCAGGCTACCTTAATCCTCTATGCAAATGAAAAAAGGATCAACCAGAAAGAACTGGTTGATCTCATAATACGAACGGGCAGGATAGTTTAATAACATATCGAATTTTTTAAAAGTGGATGGTTATACGAAGTGAGGCGTTGCTTAACTGAAGCGTGAAGTAGAGATAATCAAAAAGGAGATACCCAGATGGAAACAAATCAAAATATTCGTTTAGCAATCGAAGAATCTATACAGTTCCTTGAATCTACTTCGCATTTGGGGATGACTCACGGCGAGTGCAGCCGTCGAAAATGGGATGGAGCTTGGTGGCATATGGCTGCTCTTTATGAAATGGGAGAGGTGAAACTAATTCCCGAGTCTGCTATTGTCGGAGCAAAATATTTACTCGAAACTCAGGTCTGGCCGACCTTCATCATATCCGCCGATGACCATCCAACAAGTAAAAGTGATAAGATGAAGTTGGATTGCTGCCATTGTGAACTTGCCGTATACTATATGATTCTAATGGCGTATGGCTGTGATTTGGATAAGGAACTGCCTTGGATTCGCGAATGGCTCTTAAAGCATCAGTTACCTGATGGCGGGCTGAACTGCGACCCTGAAGCTTATACTCATTCTAAAAAGAGCTCTATTGTTTCAACACTTCCTCCGCTTGAAGCTATCTTATGGCATACAGATCGTGAATTTACTGAACAGGAAGCCGTTTTCTTAGATGAGGGAGCACGTTATTTAATTGAGCATCGTCTTGTATGTTCTAAACAAAATAGAAGCGTCATCGATATGGAATGGCTGAAGCCTTGCTTTCCGAGGTTTTTTGAATATGATATATTACGCGGTATGTCCTTCTTGGCAGAATGGTCCCGACGTAGGAACAAAACGCTGCCGGTCGGGCTGCTTATTGAAGGATTGGAACGATTGAACATCTTCAAGGAAACAGGAGGCTTGCGAATCGGTAGACAAGTCTTTGATCCACAAGGCCCGTGGGGTGGACAACCCTTTCCCTTGTTAGGAGCAGTAGCTGGCATTGGTGACGTTTCGCCTTATCTAACCAGACAGTTGGATCGAGTTATCGAACGATTGGGAACGGAGTATACCTATGCATAAAGACTTCCTTTAGAAAGGATCTCATGTTGGAAGAGGAACGGACCATGATGAGGAAGGCTTAGAGGGGAAAGTTACCGTAAAACGGGAAGCAAAAGAAGAGGCTTTGTTGAGGTAGCTCAATAAACTAAACCATGAGGATTTGTTAAAATATATCTCATTCGTACCTGTTAAGTTATAAATGAAATAAAAGAACAGATGTTTTGTGTGGGACGATCATTGACATTTTTCCAAATAAACCGTTGCGTTTTTTTCATTGTTTCCCCTTTTCACACAACCTATAATAATGCCTTAAATGATAATCATTTTCAATTATTAGAGAGAAGGAAAGGGGCAACAAGTGTGAAGAAACAACGTGGAAAGCAAATTATACTCTGGGTAGGGAGTTTCCTCCTGTTGTTGATAATATCGGCATGCAGTACTTCTAATGCTAATAGCAGCGTGTCTGATGAACAGAAAGAGGAAAGTGAGAAAACTGTTCAATATACAACGATAACAGGTAAACAGGTTGAAATACCTGGAGATCCCAAACGAGTGGTTTATATTGGCCAAACAATTGGTGATTTCTTAGCGATGGGCATTCCGGTTGTTGGTAATAACCTTCCCCAAGATATTCCTAGTTACTATGAAGGTAGACTTGAAGGAATCGTTGATGTTGGAAACCCGGGTGACTTAGAGACGATTCTGAGTTTAAAACCCGATCTGATTATTAATGGTTATTACAAAGCAGAAGCAGATCATAATGAGGCATTGTCGAAAATTGCTACTACTATCCCCTTTAACCCAGCTCTTCCTTATACAGAACGTGTAAAGGAGATGGGAAATATCTTTGGCAAACAGGAAGAGGCAGCTCAATTGATTGCTAAGTATAAAGAACAGTCGAAAGAAATGTTTGATAAATTTCAATTAGCAGACGGGGAGACAGCAACAATTTTCTACCAGTTGGGTAAAACTCTTTATGTTATGGGCGATCGTAGCCTGGGTGCTATTATTTATGGGGAGAACGGTTTTGCCGTCCCACCAGCTGTAAAGAAGAATATTCTTGATAAAGAAGGCGTGTCTTTCGTTAATATTTCAGAAGAAGTGCTTTCAGAATTTGCTGGTGATCATTTGTTTGTAGTTGTACAAGATGATGGTGAAAGTAAAACAGAAGCTGACCGACTGCTCCAAAGACCGATATGGGCAACTTTGCCTGCAGTTCAAAAGGGAAATGTTCATGTTATTCCCAGTGAATGGAATACAGATAATTTGTTAGCCTTGGAGCAATTGTTTAAACAGATGCCACAATGGATGGAACAACAGTAAGTAATTATTTTGGCACATTCAGTTCTTTATATCGCTAGTTTTCTAAAATAGCACATACTCCAACTATTAAAAGCTGAACTATAGTTTATAGTTGAAAGCAGGTCATTATATGTTACAATAACGATAATGATTCTCATTTTCAATTGTTGGAGAGTTGCTTATGAATCTAACACCCCTGTATATTAGGCTGCAACACTATGATAGGTTTCAAGTTGACCAGATAATTCTAGCGAACAGCCACAATGAGGGAATGAATGACAATGAAACAAATTTATGCACATTATTGATAGCACTCAGTCACGGCATACGGCTGTATGTAGACAACATTGCAATCGATCTGCGACAAGGAAGCTGCATTCTGGTTTTGCCTGTACAGCGCTACACTATGGAATCAAGCAACAAAGAGGCACAGCTTGTACGCTTTATCTTTGAAACCTTTGAAGTAGAAGGAATGACTTTGAATCCGGTTGCTCATCCACCTTTGCTTTGTGGTTCCCCCTATAATCTGTTGATTTCTCAAGTCAATCGAGTATTAGGAAAAGAAGCACGGATAAGTAACCAATGCTGTTCCTCTCCATCCACATCAGAAATGGCTATGATGCAAGGTAGACTTCAGCTCATTCTGGGGTTGATGGTTCAGTTCGATGAGCAAGTTTCCCAGTCGCAGAACAATGAAAAGATAAACTTGGTTCAACAAACTGTGCATTATATGGAACAGCATTATGATGAGGACTTAACCGTTGAAAAACTTGCTTCCATGGCTGGAATGGTCAGATGGCAATATAGTCAGAAGTTTAAAATAATGACTGGCAAAAAACCAAATGAATATTTGGTCCAATTACGCATAAACCATGCCAAAGGACTTCTGCGTAATTCCACCGAGACATTGGGCAAAATATCTCGGCAAATTGGGTTTAAGGATGAATATTATTTCAGCCGGTGCTTTCATAAATTAACTGGACACACTCCGCGTGAATATTCGAATATTCATCTTCGTACCCGGCAAAGAACAGTTATCGATTCATTTGGCAGAAAGATTCATGTTCCCAAAGATACAACACGTATTGTGACAGATGGCAAATTTACGCTTGGAGAATTACTCGTTTTAGCCATGCCCCCTATAGGGGCGGCCATCTCGATCATGAAAGATAACGTGATTTATCACAATAAGTTGCGAAATATTCATAATCTTGGGTATTGGGCAGATCCAGATAAAATTGCACAACTACAGCCGGAGTTATTATTGCTTAGCTATGTGCATCCTGAACAAGATTTGCAGAAACTAGATACGATCGCTCCTACTGTTATACTTAACAGTAAGTTTAGACTGTTTGAACGGTTACGGTATATCGCTAAACTAGTTGAACGTAGTAACGCTGCGGAGAAATGGATTACCAGATATGAGGACAAAGTAAGATGGTTACGTAGGCAATTAGCAGATGCTTATGTTGCTGGAGAGACGGCTGCTGTTTATCTCAAGTTTGGTACAAAACTTTATATTATGGGCCAGAGCGGATTGGCTGCCACCTTGTATGAATCTCTTGCCTTTCGTCCTTCTGCCAATGTGATGCACCTAATCGAGCAAGGGCAAGCATGGATAGAAATTCAGCAGCATCAAATAAATCACTATGCTGGCGATCGCAATTTCGTCTTGGCTCCTCGCCAAGAATTGCAAACGGTTGCTCACTGTTCACATATCGCGGCTTTAGCCGATTTAAGTAACGGTAACACTCATTTTGTGGATACTACATGGAATCATGATGATCCCATTACGCGAGGACGGTTGCTAGAGGTGCTACCGTATATATTTAATAAGAAAATTAAGTGATTAGAGGAGGCTTAAACCCTAATCACTATTAATTCAACTTTCGTCACAGGCTACGCACACCATTCAAAGGCGTTTTCGCCTGATCGCGGACAGCGCTTAACCAGCATAACTCGATTAACGAGGAATGTACTCAATTTTAGCGCAGGGAGCTCGCATAAAACAACAGTGGATGAAGAGCACAGTTTGAAAACCACTTTTGACGAATTGATGAAAATTGCTACGAAAATTCGAGAGTAATCTGATATGGGCTGCATCAAAAAACACAAGCGTAGTGCTTGTGTTTTTTATTGCTTCTTATTGTTGGGAGGGAGGGTGAACAATATCAAGAAAATGAGCAAAAACTAGCTTTAAAGAGAGTTCTGCCCACCTAATACGAATAACGAAATTTTCTTAGCAATTTCTTCTTTGTCCAATTTTACTTTTCCGGAAGCCCATAAAAAACCAGCCTCATGAATTACATTCGCATAAATAGATACGAATAGACCTTTTTCCATATCTGTATATAAGTTTTCTATGCTCTTAAGCAAATACAATTTCAATTCACTCAATATTTTTTCTTTTAATTGGGGTGTTACTAAACTTATATTACTTTGGCGACATTGTAATCTCGGTTGTTGGTAAAAATCACAAACAGCTAAAACAAGTTGGCTTATACTTTCTTGATCCAATTTTATTGATCCTGTTGTCCGTTTTGCAATAGCATTTGAAGCGGAATTTCCCATAATGTAATTCAATAAATCGTACTTATCGTTAAAATGTGCGTAGAAAGTAGCTCGATTTACTTGCGCTCCCTCTGTTAAATCTGCCACTGTTATTTTTTCAAAATCCTTCTTAGTTGCTAAATTAAAAAAAGCGTTAACTAAAGATTCCTTAGTATAAGTTGTTCGTAAATTTCTTACTTTTGTCCCCAATTGATTCACTCCTAACCCAATAATTCTTTAATATTGTTGCTATAGCAACATTGGTAACTATATTGTTGGTTGTTCGTTTTGTGTATTGAATTTAAGATGTTAAAACAACACGTGTTGTTATATGTATACCACAAAAAAAGGAGTTTGTATAAAATGAAGACTATAGCAATTATCGGTGCAGGACCTGGATTGGGGTTGTCCCTTGCAAAAAAATTTGGGGAGAAAGGATTTAGGGTTGCTGTCATTTCGCGTAACCCTAAGAAATTGGCCATAATCGTGAACGAACTAAAGAAGCTAAATATTGAAGCGAAATCTTATGTAGCGGATGTCAGGGATTTGCCAGCACTAAAACAAGCATTAAATGCTGTTAAACAAGACTTTGGTCATATTGATGTTTTGGAATTCAGCCCCTATGCAGGACCTACGCATTTCAAGCATGTGTTAGAAACAACAGCAGAAGATGTGTTAGAACAGATAAAAGGTTACTTACTCCCTGCCGTTCTTTCTGTGAATGAAGTAATACCAGATATGATAAATAATGCTTCGGGTGCAATTCTATTGACCACCGGAATATCTGCAATGGTTTCCTACCCGTCTGTTGGAAATGTTGGTATGGTAATGAGTGGTGTTCGTAATTATGCTACAAATTTGCATTTTGAGTTGAAAGAAAAAGGCATATATGTCGGTCATCTTTCAATTGGCACTGTCATACAAGCAGGTACGGCTGGAGATCCAGATCTTATTGCTGAGGCTTGGTACAATTTATATGAGAAAAAGGATTGTTTTGAAGATACTTTCCCACAAGAGATTAACCCAACCAAATTGTCAAACTAATATAATAAAAGAGATAAGTGGATGTCTTAAAAATCTTATAGGATTGACAGGGAGAGTAGAGCAGAAGAAGCGAGCCCGCTGTAGAATAATATAAGCCTCTCAGTCTTAGTAAGATAACTATTAAACTGTCTTCAATAAAAACATCGGCAGCCGTGGACGAAAAAATAAAATCCTAGACTGCCGATGTTTGATTTAACTATTGCGTGCCTTTAGTTCAATCTTTTTTCTTTTTATAAAAGTTATGCTGCTAAGCTTTCTGCCATTAAAATTATGTCTTACTCCAAGTCACTTTGTAAAATTCTAATCCCCACCGAGTTCAATCGTTTTCGTGGCGACACGGTCATGAAATTCCCGATCATGCTCCACGAATACAATGGTCGGTGTGTATTCAAGCAGCAGCTCCTCAATTTGCATCCGGGAAATCACGTCGACAAAGTTGAGCGGTTCGTCCCAAATATGCAGATGAGCCTCCTCACATAGGCTTCTCGCGATCAGAACCTTCTTTTTCTGCCCGCCGCTGAACGCCGATATATCCTTCTCGAATTGGATGCGGGCGAAATCTAGCTTACGCAACACGGCCTTAAATAAGCTTTCGTCAATTCTGTGCTCTGCTGCATAATCGGAAAGCGTACCTCGCAAATGAGAAGTATTCTGGGATACATAGGAAACACGAAGCTGCGGATCCCGTTGAAACGTACCTGTATAGTGCAGCTCCTCAGCGTTGAGCAGGTGAAGCAAGCTAGACTTACCTGAACCATTTGGGCCTGAAATTGCAATCCGATCTCCTGGTTCAATCGTCAGACTAACGTTCTTGCAAACTGCTCTTTCCCCGTAGTAAATCGTGACGTGATCCAGCATCGCCAGTTCCGATTTGGGATACACGAGCTGAGAGATCGCAAGGCTTTCTGACTGTTCGATATTTCGGAGCAGTTTTGATTTTTCCTCTAAAGCAGTGTGTTGCCGCTGTTCAATGGATTTTGAGCGTTTCATCATTTTGGCTGCCTTATGCCCGACGTACCCCTTGTCAAGTTTGGAACCGGAATTTCGTGTGCCGTTTTTAGATTTTTCGGTCTCGAAAGACCAGCTACTAGTACGTTTAGCGGAAGCTGATAAACGCTGTATGTCTTTGTACAACTTTTCGTTTTGTGCCATTTCGAATGTATCTTGGCGAGTTTTGTTCGTCCACCAGCTGGAGAAGTTGCCTTTTTGGATTTCGATATTCGTTTTGTTGATCGCTAGAATATGATCCACACAGCGGTCGAGAAAAGCCCGGTCGTGTGAAACAAGAATGAAACCGCGCTTCGTATTCAGATAATCGGCAACAAGCTTGCGTGCGTGCAAGTCGAGATGATTGGTCGGCTCGTCGATGAGCAGAAATCGATTGTCTTGGATGAAGAGCACGGCTAGTAATACCTTCGTCTGTTCTCCTTGGGACAGCGATTCGAATGGTCGGTACAACACGTCTTCTGAAACCTTAAGCAGGTTCAGTTCACGCATCAGCTTCCAGTTCTCAAAGCTTGGTACGATCTCTTCGACGACATCTAAGGTCAAATACTCCGGATGTTCGACGGGAAATGGAAAATAATCAAAGGCAACTGGTGTGGAGATCGTACCGTTGTATTCGTACTTCCCCTGCAGCAGGTTTAAGAACGTCGTTTTACCTCGACCGTTTCGCCCCGTAAAGCCCAGCTTCCAGTCTGTATCAATTTGAAAATGAACATTTTCGAATATAGGGTCATAGCTGCCTGGATAGGCAAAAGTAAGATTGGTTACCTGAATGGCGGGCATGGCAATCATCCTTTCGTTTGGAAATAAAAAGAGCCGCAAGAAAGGTGCTTTCTTGCGGCTCTAATCCATACAAGGAAATAAGACCCCGGTCTAAGGGGCCGTATGACTGTCCGGAGAGGGAGCGCAAACGAAACGCAGAGCTTTCTTGCAGAGATGAAATAAAACGACCACAGCCAATCGCTGCGTCCGTTCTTTTCATGATCTCGAAGCAAGAAAGTTCTACATGTATCCGTTCAACTCCCATCATCAAATTACATCCAGTTTATCACAATAGTAATTTAACTACAACCTGTGTTAGTTCCGTTTAGGCTGAAGCCTTGCGTAGATCGACATGCTATTTAGATTGATTACTGTTATTCAACAATCTTCTGCTGTCATTGCTTTGCAACCAGCACGACAGAAAGAAATACCTATAGGTTTGGATATTACGGTAGGAAATGCATTAGCAGAGATAAATGCACAGGAATTGAAGGAAAAGAAACCAAACGAAGAGGGGGCAGGATAATTTTCCTGAGCAGAGATGGGGGAAGAAGGCTGGATAAGTGGGAGATTTTTAAATTTAGCGCCACTTTAGTTAGCGTTGTGACGTATTTTTACGGTGGGTGGTCGGGAGTATTGGGGGCGGTGTTTACTCTGGTTATTATTGATTATGTGATTGGATTATTTGCTGCTGGTGCAGAAGGTGGTGAGAAGGGAACCGAACCAAATTTAAAAAGTAAGATTGGTCTTCGTCGGCATCGCTCGAAAAGTATTTATTTTTGCAATGGTAGCAGTATCCCATCTGATTAATGGAGTCTTAGGCGTTTCGCACCTATTCCGGGATGCGGTCGCCTATTTTTATATGGCAAATGAGCTGCTGTTCATTTTAGAGAATGGCGGCAGACTCGGCGCACCTATCCCTCTCGTGGCCCGATAGGCCGTAGAAGTTTTGAAAAGTAAGGTATTGCATTTGCCTTCATTAAAGCAAGTCAGGGACAACGATACGTTGCTCAAACATCATTTAAAGAAGCTGGGGGAGAACGTAAGCTTCAGGAGGCTTTGCAGTATGCTTCACTTACTCTTTTCAGTCAAGGTATTGTAGTATCTCAACTAGAGTTAAGATCGCAATTGAGAAGGCATATCATGAGTATAAGGCAAAGACGAAGGCAGTACTTGCTACTGAAGCACAGCCAAACGAGGAGGTAGCACAGGCCGCAGCTAAGGAAGCTGTATCGGGTCTGGCTGCAAAGCTCAATGAATTCTTGGCACAGGCTACTGCAGAAGCCGTACTCACTGCTCCTGCTCAGGTGCAGGTTGAACCTGAGCCTATTCCGGCACCAGTAGAACCTACGCAGACGACTGTAACTACGGAATAAAGAATGAAGAAAATACCCTACCAGCAGTGCTGATGGGGTATTTTTTACCGTAAAAAGAACGTGTGTTCTGGTATGATTGATACATAATAAAGTCGAAAATACATACCATATTATTGTAAACATGTGTATAATATCGTATAACTAATATAAGGGAGGGGATGATAAAGATGAGTTCAATAGGTAAGATTTTCTCTGGACTAACTGGACAAACACCTCGCCCAATTAAAGAAAAAAATAAAGTGCATGAAAATGAAAATTTAGTAATCATTTTCTATGATTATAAAAAATCTAACTCGTATTTGAGTGTACTGAATGATGCTAATGCTAATGGATTAAGACAATTAATTTTTCCCCCCAACAGATTTTCAAAAGTTATAAAAAATCTTTCTGAACTAAATTTTAAAGTTAAAAATATTGAATTTGACCCTCCGCTAAACCAGGAGGATCAACTTTCAATTAATAAAACATTAGTTGAAGGCATTATAGAAGAAAACTTTATAAAGATACATGATGAAATTAGTTTTTATAATTCAGAGCAAGATTCAATACCGAAGAAACTTTCATTTATGAGCAAGAATGGTAACTATTATTCTTTGTTTAATAATGGCGTAATTTCAATTGAGGAAGAAGAGGATGTAGGCGAGCTTAATCCCTTTCTAACTACTCTAAAGGGTGGGGGATTTTGAGATATTTTTGGAATGCATTCAAATATTTATTTACTGTTTCTGCAACCCCCGTTTCTCTCCTCCTTCTGTTGATTTTTAATATAAGACCCTTCAAAAAAATACTAGAAATAACAGGATGGACACTCAATGCCACTAATGTTGAAACGACAACAGCTGCAATTGATTTAGCGATTTTAGTATTATTGTACAATATATTGGGTAAAGTGTTTTCAAAATTTAAAAAGCCTGTTTCAATAAAGTTTTCCATTGAAGATCCTAAAGACCCTGAAGGTGATCTTACTGTGAAATATGACTCCTCAACTGGTTTGAAGAAAATGAAGATAAAAGTATCAGTCGATTATAAGAATAATTTCTTGAAATTTTTATCAAGGTTAGGATCAGAACATTATATTGAAGTACACTGGAATAATTGGTTTACATTTGAGATAGATGAAGAAATCTCAAATAGTATAGGTGGAGCTACATCGGTAAATAAATGGTCTGCTCCTATTTCGCTTGGAAATTATGATTATCAGGCGAAATTCGATATACCTTTCTATTTCACTATAAACAATACATTAAGAAGAAATGGGTCTATAGTCCCTAAATTGAGATTTCATAGTAATTTTGTATTGAATTATGTTATGATTCTATTGACCTACATGTGGATAGACAAAAAAGAGCAAAAAATTGATGTCATTTTACTAAGGGAGTGAACGTTATGTTTGCAGTGCAAATACTACGTTTTGATGGGGTAAGGAGTTTAGAAGAAGCAGCACGTTTACTTGAGGAATCGTCTATATTAGACGAGGTAGTAAATGATGAGCTGTGGCCGGCACACGAACCATTGACAAAACGCTGAATCAGGTGTCAGGATTTGACCTTGGAATTAATGAATTAGTTTCTGGGACACGAGTTCCTGTTCGCTTTTTACTTGCTGAAGGACACAATGAGAGATATAAAAGAAAGGAGAGTTGGTTTGAAGGTGAGGAATTGGTTCCAAAAGAAGATCGCATAAATGTTGTCAAATACAGTTCCATTTTTTTTGAGTATCAACAAGCTGTGTATATAGCTCCATTGATGCCATTTAGTGCAAATTTGAATACATATTGTAGTGATTTGCTACCAACTGAGATATGGAGGCACATCAAAAAGAGCCTTCTGATTATAAGTTAAGTAAAGACTTTTTTTATTGGTTGCTTAATGTATTTACGAGAAATAACAAACTTGTTTCATTTAACCCTTCAATACGAATTCGTTCTTGGACAGGTTTTCATGGAACTACACAAGATACTGTTCATAAATTAATGGGCGAAGGAGAACATATATCGGCTATTCTTGGAACTTTGGCATTCTTGTTTATGGATGACCCATTTAAATCACTAAGCCTAAGTATTCAATACGAAAATGAAAGAATACCTGTGCATTTATGGGCAAATGGAAGTCTCTCGATCCATGATTACGAATATGAGGGAATGTTTGCTAATGCCTATCAAGATGAGAAAAGAAAAGTCCTTTTATCAATTCTGATGTATACCGAAGTCCTACCAGCTCTTTTCCAAGCTTATCAGCAAGCTATCACAAATAATAAATGGAACGAGCAAGCTAAGGAAGAATTCAGAAATTATATAGGTGATGAAATTATTACACGTGTTAAATCTGAACTTCAGATATAAATAAAATGTTTTGAGATTTGTAAACTCGAATAGGAATGGTTATTATCCTTTTTATAACTTGTATTTTGATCATGACTTGCTTCTAACAACATATTGTCCATCTTAGATGCGAAAATATCGGTGATACCCTGCTGGCATACGCTGGTGGGGTGTTTTTCTATTAATTTTCATTGGATATCAAAATAATCAGTTGAAAAGCCGATATTATAATTACCAACGAATGAATATTTAGGAGGATTATAGATGGGCTTTTGGATTCTTTCAGCTTTGGTCGTGGGACTTATTCTTTCAGCGATCATAGGTGCAGATATTACAGCCAGAAAAAATCGTAAACAACCGAAAATAGAACGGATAGGAGAAGTGGTTGATAAACGAGTTAATTGGACCGAAGGATCGTCCTCAAAAACATTCTACATAACCTGCGAGTTTGAAAAAAATGAGCGAAAAGAAATTATAGTTAGGGAAGATAAATACGGTCTTTTTGTTGTAGGAGATAAAATAAAAGTAACAAGTCAAGGTACTTGGGACTGGGTAGAACGCGTAGTAACGTAAGGTCATCAGGATATTTACAGAATCAACCAAGCGGTATATACTTTCTATATAAATCCGAAAGCATCGGTAGCACTCCGCTGGCTCAAGCCGGTGGGGTGTTTTTCTGCTTTATAGGGGGAGGAATACATATGTTAAATGGATTTTTACCGTGTTAATAACAATCCTATTAGCTGGATGCAGCGTACAACAAGACGTTGTAAAGACTACTAAGAGCGACCCTGTAGCCGTTCCAGTAACCCAGGTATCGGCTGACACGGTCAAACTGGAGTTTCCGTCAGAGCGCTATCCTGAGACAGCATAGCACATAAAAGAGGCCATAGCAGCCGGAAAATCATCGGTATGCACCATCGAACGAGCAGGAGCCGATCATAACCGCGAGCTGTCCCTTAAAGGCGTGCCGACTAAAAAGGGCAAGGATAGAGACGAGTGGCCTATGGCCTTATGCGCCGAAGGTGGAGAGGGTGCAGACATTAAGTACATAAGTCCAAAGGATAATCGTGGAGCAGAATCGTGGGTCGGTCACAAGCTGGACGACTATGCTAACGGAACAAAAGTTGAATTTATCGTTAAATAGTAAAAAGCCCGGCCGACCTATTAAGGTTAGCTGGGCTTAGTAGACACTAAGTATAGCAAAATTGAATTCAAAAAGTGTCTCGGATATAACTCCAAGATACTCACCTGCTTGAGGTTGGTTAGTTAATGTCTGATGGATACTGACCGGTAGTACCCCAAGCTTCGCCTTCAACTCTGTTACCGCCAGCTCGGAATTGAATTACGTATTCCCCTGATGGCATCCCGTTAGGGTATGAATTAAGACTAGTCCACGTTAATGTATCACCTTTGCCAACAGTTTTATTAAGGTATTCCCTCCCGTTACCCTGCAAGCTCCACGAAATTGTGTTGCTTCCTGTATTCTTCACTTTAATCTTTACATGTCCATAACCTTTTTTGACAGTAAACTCCATCGTCGGACTTGTCCCGCCAAGAACCTCATGTACTTCTTGACCAGTTGACTGGATAACTATACCTCCATGCCTCTTTGATAATTCAACCCCCATAACTGGTGTGGCGGAAGCAGCCAGCGGAGCTACTGCCGTAAGAGCCAATAGACCTGTAAGAATGATTGCTGTGTTTTTAAGCTTCATCAAAAACCGTCCTCCCGAATGGTATAATTTGTACTACTGACCAATCATAGCACATAAAAAGGAATAAAATGTACATTTTCATTAACAAAATGGTAAAAAAATTAATATTCGAAAATATATAATTCTTTTAAGTATTGCATGACAAATATTTCAAAACTTATTGACAACTGTTAAATTATGGACAACAATAGAATGCAATAATATATAAGTTTTGGAATTTCTGTATGAAGGGTGGATATGACATGAAGCATACACCTACGATTAGAGCAGAATTAGACAGATACCTACAACAAGAAGGTTTGAGCATGACGGAGTTTGGACATATAGCAGGCATGAATAGGGGAGCGGTAAGCGCCATTGTTTCAGGGAATAAGTCTATGTCTGTTAACCAGCTTGACTTAATCACTGAGGCTATGGGTTTACCAGAAGGTCACTTTTATGATCTATTTATAGAAAACTACATCATCGACCATCCACCCAATATGAGGCGAATCGAACCGTTTTTGTTTCGTTGTGCGGAGTTGGACAAGTTGGATGCGATCCGACGAGTGGTGGGAGCCATCATGGACAATCTACTTTATTCACCCAAGCTATTTGAAATTGCAGAGGAATTATTGGTACAGGGACGACATAAGGCTGCATTGCTGCTCTATGAAGGGGTAGCTGAAGCGGAGAGATATCAACATTCTGAACGTTTGGCAGTCTGCCAATATCGTATATTCACGATTCAGATTGGGGACGATCAAAGCCAAAATGTTAGGGTAGCAGCCGTTTTTGAGGCTTTTGTCGAACGCTTAGATGAAATAGAACAGCTTGACGCGCTGAAGGATTTAGCTAACGTGTACAGGTCTTTGCGTAAATGGGACAAGGTAGACGAAATGGCAAGGCAAATGAGAGCTAAAGCTGTAATCCAATACTCGTTTGTCCATAACGAGCAACACAAAGATGGAACGCTAGAAAAGAAAACAAGAGGACCGTTATTTGGATACATTGCTTATGCTGATCTATTGTGTGCCAGTGTTTGTGAAGCACGGGGCGATTATCAGCAAGCTTTACAATATACATATGCCTATGCTGATTTAGACTGGGTTAAAGAGGACGACGAGGATACTAAGCACTGGATGAACTTGTTCAGTCAGTGGGCAGAAGGTAATACTTACGTATATAAGCTTTTATCTGGAGATATAAATGTACTGCATGATTATGTTGAATATATTGTAGCGACATCAGAGACTAACGAAAATGAAAAGATATCAAAACTGCTTAATGTTATAATTGCCGCAAACCAATATAGCATAGATGTAGACGATATACTAAAACGATTTGAAACCCTTATCGGGACTTTTTCACAACAACTATCATCAGATGATATGTACACCAGACAAGTGATACCGGATTATATCGCGTGGTTTGGTTATGAGTTAGGTTTTTATTTTTTACATCGAGGGAAGTACATTGATGGCTTTAAATATTTGATGAATGCAATGGTAAAGTCACATATAATAAATAATGAAACTTACTTTATAAACTGCATGGGGTTGTTTGTTCGTTTTCAAGCCCATGCGGTTCCTGAAACTAAAGCTGAGTATTTCAATCTTATTGAAAGGGTGTGGGAAAACAATGTTCAAAAAAGTGGTACTTCTAATCATTGCGGCTAGCTTTTTGTTGATTGTTACTGTGCCGGATCAAGCCTTTAACCATCACCATAGTATTCAGCCTAACGTTACCATTGGAGGATTTTAAAGCTAAAGCTCTGCTAACCTTATGGTTGGTAGAGCTTTCTTTAGTGCAGGAATTACCACACATACGGCAGAATAACTATCTGAGGTGATCAGTATGAACCATACATATAAAATGTTAAAGCCGGGTATAGAACTATTTACAGCTGCATTAGGATAGTAAGAGTATATGTAGTACAGCCGTTGGGAGAGGGTTTGATAAATATTGTGGACTACGGTGGAGAAGTTTACACTGGAGTCGGTTAAGATTAATGGATTGTGTTTCTTTCGTAATAGTTTGAATTTAGAGTAGAAGTGAAAGGACCTACCAGATTGTAGATGGTGTCACTTTAAGGTAGAGCATATCAAAAATAGGAGGGGAAAATGATGAAAAAAAGAATATTTCAGTTCTTGATTTTATCTTTATCTATAGCAACTACGGTAGGTGCAGTTCCAGCTTCACCCAGTAAAACTAGTGGAAACAATATAATTTCTCAAAGATCGGGTGGAAGCGCAACTGTAAAAGAAGCCTTTAGTGTCCCTAAAGGATGGGGTCATGTTAAACTTTGTATGAAGAATCACTCTGATCATCCAGTAAGAGTAAGTTTAACTCACAGCGGTTCAAACAAACTATATATTGAAAGTTTAATAATCGTTCCTCACGACACAGTGACTTGGAAATCTACAGACCAAGGTTTTAGCGACGGATTGCGTTCTGGAGACTACATACTTCAGTGGAGAGGCAGCGATTATAAAGTTGACGGAGAAACATGGGGAGTAGCTGATTCACAGCCTGGAAACCTCTAAATTACTCTAGGAATACAACTTGTCCTTCTGGCCATTTGATGCGGAAAGTTAAATATGTGTTTGTTCAAGCCAGCAAGTGAATTAATCCCCTTAATTGGTGGGAGAGCTTTTTTCGTTAATCAATTTGAATTTAGAGCAAATGTGAGAAAGGATTCCGCTGGTATGTAACCAGTATGGAGTCCTTTGTTATTATTGTGCTTATCAATGGCAAAGAATGAAGGGCCTCTACCTGCATCTTTAGCGTCATACCAAGCGATGAAGGCGTTCAATTCTTTTTTACTCAAATCGAATTCTTTATCAAATCCATTATCCATTGTTACAGTCAAAATAGCGCGATCACCAGTTGGTTGCGATGATCTATCTGTATCCGATGATCCAGGTGTTGTAGACGGATCGGGCTTTGTTGATGGATCAGGTGTTGTGTTTAAATACTATGAAGGTATCGTATGATAAAAGAAATCGCAAGAGGATTAATTGTATTTTTAAAAGAGTGGAAGCAAGTGTATAAAAGGTTTTCAGGTGGTGCAGGTCCACGGTGGTTCCGACCTTTTACACCAACATAGGTTGAGACAAGGAAGGCAATCGATCTTAGATATGAAAAGGAGAAACATTCACACCCTTGACTTTCCCCTGCACGGGAAACTGTATACTCCCATTATGTTATAGATTGGAGATGATATTTTGTTTAAAATCAGTGAGTTTTCCAGGCTAAGCAAGGTCTCTTTAAAAACTCTTCGCTATTATGACCAGATTGGCATACTGAAGCCGAGAAAGGTGGATCGCGATACTGGCTACCGTTTCTATTCCGCAGATCAGCTTCTTGAGCTCAACCGAATCCTATTCTATAAGGAATTGGGTTTCACTTTGCCACAAATTACACAGTTGCTCCACGAAGATATTACATTGGAGAATATTCAAGGGATGTTTAAGCTGAAAAGAAGCGAAATCCAGCAAATCATCGATACGGAACAAGCCAAACTTGTCAGGATTGAGGAACGTATGCAGCTTATAGAAAAAGAGGGGCAAGTCGAAACAGGGCAAGAAATCAGAGTCAAAGCAGAAGGTGCCAGGCAGTTTCTTTTTCAGAAAGCATGCGGGAGAGAAGAGGACATTCCAGACCTGTTTCGTAAATTTAATCAGTTATTAACAAAGGAAATTCGCCAGTTGACTCAAGGTCCGCAGGTTGTTTTGTGGAAAGAAATAGACGGAAAAGAGGATGAGTTCGAGTTTGAAGTCGGTTACTTTTTAACCTGTGAGTTGCTATTATCTCCAGACCCATTTCGGCTACGGACTCTTCCTCCTGAGCCGATGATGGCCACAATGGCTTTTCGTTCAAATTCTAACTTTGCTTGTACAGCCTGTGTCCATTTAGCTACGTGGATTGAGAAAAATAACTATCAGATCAAGGAAAACGAATCTGGTAGGGAAATATATTTACCATTATCTCCAGAACAAGATGCACAATTCATGGAAATACAAATTCCAATTATAAATAAATAACTGGAGAAGGAGTGGAGTGAATTGAAAAATAAACTGATCATCTATGTCCTGGCACTGGCTGTTTTTCTGATCGGAACCATTGAATACATTATCACAGGAGTCATTGAAATGATTGCTATGGACTTAGGAGTATCTACTTCCGAAGCTGGGTTACTGGTGACTGTGTTTGCTCTCGCAGCAGCTATTATCGCTCCGATTTTGATTGCATTAACGATAAATGCAGATCGCAAGAAGCTACTGATGGCCACCCTTAGTGTGTTTATTGCCAGCAACGGACTTATGTTTGTAGATCTTGCTTACGAAACAGTACTATGGGTACGAATGATTCAAGGAGCTAGCGGAGGAATTACTACGGTGGTAGCCATGGCAGTAGCGACACGACTCGTTGAAAAAGAAAAAAGGGGGAATGCCATCGGTATCATTTTGATGGGGCTTAGCAGTTCGCTAGTGCTCGGGGTTCCCATTGGCACATTTTTTAGTGAGATGTTTGGATGGAGAGTTCTATTTATTTTAATCGGTTTGTTAAGTGTTCTTCCTTTACTTATCATCTATAAAAAGGTGCCGGCAATCAAAGAAAAAGAAAAGGTTACCCTCAGAATGCAGCTCTCCATTTTAAGGAATTCAACAATTCTGACTGCTTTGGTTATTACTTTACTTTATATCGGCGGCTATTCTACACTGTTCACCTATATTACGCCTTTCTTGCAAGCCACATCCTCTCTTTCCATAACCGAAATTAGCGGTGTTCTATTCCTGGCGGGAATTTGCAGCTTTGTTGGATCAAGAGTGGGCGGACAATTGGCAGATGCAAAAGGATCGAAATTTACAATTTGTTTCGGACTCCTGTTACAAGGGGCGACTCTTCTTTTATTCGCTCTAGCGGGTGTCAATATCTTGGTATTAATCTTGGTTTTAATGATTTTTATGTTAGCAACGTGGAGTATTTCCCCCGCCCAGCAACTATATCTAGTTACTCTAGCGCCTCGAAATCCGGACATTACCCTTAGCGTAAATACTTCGTTCATCCAATTTGGTTTTGCACTGGGATCTGGATTAGGCGGGATTGTCATTAGTCGTATATCTGTCCTGTTTTTGAATTGGCTGGGTTTTGCCGCTGTAAGCATTGCTTTACTTCTTGCCATCTTACTATTTAAAAAAATGAGCAGTAGGACTGGAACTCCTATTGTTACTAAATAAATATGAAATGGACTGACTAGGTGAAACTAAATTTATATTCCGCCTTCTTCAAGTGAGCCCATCATGTATTCCACATCTCTTAGAGTGAGCAATGATGCTTCTAATCTCCACTCTAAGGGGTGTATCTTTATTTACTGTGTGAAAGAATTGCACGAAGATTAGTAGTTATCCCGATGCAATTTGCGGTAATTTGAAAGAGATAGATCATAAAAAGATGCAAACTGTTTTGAAAAAAAATTAGAGGACTGGAAACCCACATCAAGTGGAATTTCAGTGATGGGGCGAAAAGTATATTGCAGAAGTTTTCCAGATTGTTGCTTAAATAGATGGGGAATTCTTGAAAGGGAAAGGCGGACTCCACGAGCCAAATCCTTGATTTGGTAATCCTCAGTGTACTGTTCTACAAGGATATCGAGTACTTCTTGAATACGGGCATCCAGTATTCTTTTTTTTACTATTTAGCCTAGATACTAATAAAATATTCTCTTCCAAAGTGCTTAGAGTAAGTTCGTTCCTTAGCGAAGCCAATGTATCTAAACAGTAGGAAAGTATCGCCAATGGCATGTGTGCAGAAGGTGACGCAGGTGCTGATGGAACTAAAGTAAGGTTTATCGTGAAATAAAAACAAGGACTCAACCAGTATAGCACTGGCATGAGTTTTTTTAATACCCAATAAAAAAAAAATATGCAAAAATATAGAACATATTTATAGATAAGCAAGTTTATGTTTAGACACATTTCCTCAATTAAATTATTCTTAGTTCTATTAAACATATTGGAGGATTATTTAATGAAGAAAGCATGTATAACAATTCTATTTTTAGTTCTTTTATCGCTTCCCTTGTCAAATGTCTTTGCAGCTGAAGTAGAGTATTCAGAAAATTTAATTCCCAAAATGACATCTAACACTTTGCCATCTGGAGTAGCTAGTGCGAGCAATGAATTTTCATACGCATATAGATCTTTTGACGGAGATTTTGCTACTATCTCTAGTGCTTGGGGATCTAATGAAACTACTGCATGGTTAAGATATGACTTTCTTAAACCTGAAGTTATTGAACAATACGTTATATATCCACAGACAACGGCAACCGACCGAGCTCCTAAAGATTGGACTTTTGAAGGCTCAAATGATGGGATTACTTGGAATGTGCTAGACACTCAATCAAATATCACTGAATGGGTAGATAGCACTCCAAAAAAATTCACTTTTTCTAACTCTAATTTATACAAGGACTATAGAATTAATATTACAGCGAACAATGGAAGTCAGTATATAACTCTTGGCGAATTAGAGATGATGTCTAAAGTATCAAGTTCCACTCCTAACCCAGGAACAGAGGAACCGACTCCAAACGGGGACCGTGCAATCCTTGTTGTCACCATGACAACTGGCTTGGAGAAAGAATTCGATTTGAGTATGCAAGAGGTCAATGACTTTATTGCATGGTACGAAGGCAAACAAGCTGGTTCTGGATCAGCATTCTATGCAATCAATAAACATGATAACAATAAAGGTCCATTCAGTAGCCGTAAGGACTACATGCTGTATGATCGTATCCTAACGTTTGAAGTAAGTGAATACTCTAAATAAATTAAAAGCTCTGTCGACCCATTAAGGTTAGCAGAGCTTTCTAATGTCATCACTTCATTGCACTGGTTCGGCGGTAATCTCTATATATCTCCGTTAGTCCCAAGACTTCTTCCATTGTCAGGTTATTACGAAGGTGATTCAGCGCTTCGGCGATATACAACGCTACCACTATTTGCTTTTGTTCATCAGTTCGTGGCCGTTCCTCTTGTAATTTGTCTTGTATGTTCCTGCGATGTATTTCTAGGAATCTTTCTAAATTCATAATCATCGCTCCTTTTTTGTTAAGCTGGATGGTTTTCGTTTTAGCCTCTTCAAATAGTAAACCAAGATCACCGAAATCAATTGTCTGAACTTTGTGACCAGGTAGTAATTCTGTTTCCTTGTAGAAAACTTCAAACTCAATTAGCAGGCAATCAGTGAATTTATCAAAAGTATATATGACCCGGAGAATATCTTCTATTATTATTCACAAAATAGTCCAATCGGATTATACTTGACGCGACGGATACAGAGCAAACCCGACAGCATCGATGACACCCTATGGCTCAAGCCGGTGGGTGTTTTTTGCGTTTGGGGAAGTATACATAATGTCTAGCAGGGGGGAATATGAACAGGCGAAAGGAATGAAGTAAACTGAAAATATTCGAGACAGACATGCTATAATTGAATCCAATCAAGTATTAAAGTCCAGCAATAAGGAGAGATATTTTGGAGCAAATTAGAGAAATTGAAATTGTTGAAATGACATTTGATAACAAGGATGATTACGAATGCAAAGATCAACCTTTTATGGTCATAGGGAGACTTATCCCCAAACTAGAAAATGGCATATGGAGTTATCATGAAGAACTTTATGAACAACCTTATGAGTCAAAATATCCGGAACACGAAGATCTTGATGAATATATTAATAGCAATGACAGTATTGCTTTCTTATACTATTCCGGAAGGAAATGCTTGGGACATATAAGACTGGGGATAGTAGAGGAAACTAAATTTGCTTCTATTGACAGGCTTATTGTATTAGAAAGTAGCAGAGGAAAAGGAATTGGAACTGCCTTGTTAAACAAGGCAAGGGAGTGGGCATTACAAAAAGGAATGCAGGGATTTACGCTTGAGACGCAGGATGTTAATTTACTCGCTTGCCGATTTTATTTGAAAAATGGGTTTGATATTGGAGCAGTGGACACTATGCTTTATTCAAACTCAAAATACAAAGATGAAAATGCGGTATTTTTCTATTCAAAATTCTAATGCATCATGATAATTTAATGTATTGTATTTACAGAATCCCGTTATGCAATCCGAAAGTATCGGTGAAACCCTACTAGCCAAAGCCAGTGGGGTATTTTTACGTTTAGTGAGATATTATTGTGGCTTTTGATTTAATTCCATCTGTTAATATGCTAATTATTCTTATCTATAGTTGGTGGAATGCTACTATTTGAGACATGCGATGAGTTTTTTATTTCATCTCATGCAAAAAATTGAATGTTTATATTAGTAGCATAATATATTGACATATGGTTAATTATGTTGAAAAATGAAGTATGTTTTTAAAAAATATGGAATATTCAAGTGAAGGGTGGCTATGGCATGAAGCATACACCTACGATTCGGGCGGAATTAGACAGATACCTGCAACAAGAAGGTTTGAGCATAGCGAAATTTGGGCATATCGCAGGCATGTTGCAGGCATAAATAGGGGAATAGTAAGTGCCATCGTGACAGGTAATAAGTCTATGTCTGTTAATCAGCTTGACCTAATGACTGAGGCTATGGGTTTAACTGCGGGCTGCTTTTACGACTTATTTATAGAAAACTACATCATCGACACGTCCCCGAATATGAGACGAATCGAGCCATTTTTGTATCGTTGTGCAGAGTTGGACAAGTTGGGTGCGATCCGTCGAGTAGTGGGAACCATCATGGACAATCTACTCTACTCGCCCAAACTTTTTGACATTGCGGAGGAATTATTGGCACAGGGACGACATGCGGCTGCACTGCTGCTCTATGAGAGTGTAGCTGAAGCGGAGAAATACCAACATTCTGAGCGTTTGGCAGTTTGCCAATATCGTATTTTCACGATTCAAATTGGTGAGGACCAAAACCGTAATCTAAGAGCAGCCATACTATTTGAACCTTATATTGAGCGTCTGGACGAAATAGAGCAGCTTGACGCATTGAAGGATTTGGCAAACGTGTACAGGTCTTTACGTAAATGGGACAAGGTTGAGGAAATGGCACGGCAAATGAGAGGGAAAGCGGAAGTTCAATATTCCATAAAACATCAGGCAAAACGAAATTCTCAAGAGCATGAAAAGGAGACAAAGGGCCCACTATTTGGATATATTGCTTACGCCGATTTGTTGTGTGCAAGTGTTTGTGAAGCCCAAGGCGATTATCAACAAGCTTTACAATATACATACGCCTATGCGGAATTAGACTGGGTCAAAGAGACTGACGAAGACACTCAATACTGGGTAAACTTGTTCAGTCAGTGGGCAGAAGGTAATACGTATGTAAATATGCTTCTGTCTGGAGATATTAGCGTGCTACCGGACATATAGCAGCCACATCAACCAATGACGAAAATGAGAAGCTCTCAAAGCTGTTGAACGTTATGATAGCGGCTAACCGATATGGAATAGATGTGAATGATGTCATTTCTCGTTTTGAAGCGGAGATTCATTCGTTTTCTGAGCAGCCCACATCTGATGATATGTATACTCAACAAGTAATGCCAGACTATTTCGCGTGGTTTGGTTACGAAATTGCTCATTATTATTTACAACAAGGAAACTACAATGATGGCTTCAAACACTTGATGTATGCAATGCTAAAGTCACATATAATAAATAATGAAACCTACTTTATAAATTGTATGGGCCTGTTTGTGCGTTTTCAAGTCCATGCGACTCCTGAAGTCAAAACGGAGTTTCACAATCTTATTGAAAAGGTGTGGTTAAGTAATGTTGAAAAGAATGGCATTGTTAATCGTTGCGAGTAGCTTTTTGTTTTTTATAACCGTACCCGCTCACAATCATGATCAGCTTATTCAGACCTTTGTACAAATAGGTGGATTCTAAAGTAAAAGAAAGCTCTGCTAACCTTAATGGGTCGGTAGAGCTTTAACTGTTCACGCCTCTTATAGTGTATCAAGGTAGTCTTTCTGGAATTTGATAAAATCTTGCACACTATCGTGATAGGTAAATCTACCACCATTTTTATTAATAATCCAGTTGATCTTCTCGTCATTTAACAAGACTCCATACATGCAATGATGAAGCAGTTCAATTTGCTTTTCATCCCTAATTCGGATCAAGTGTTTTTCTTGTTCGTCAATGAGGTACCATTTCGTTTCTGTTTCATCTACATCTGCATCCACATACAGTATTGATACCGATAAGGGGAACGGCCAGTCAAACCAATGTTCTCGCTTGTCTTCTCCATAACCTTCAAATGCCATGGTTATTTCCTCCTACTTGGATAATTTCCTGATTAGTTTAAATGGATCTAACGTGTTGCGATTGTACGCTTTATTGATAACTGTTTTTTTGGGAACTCGCAGCTACTCTCAGCCTTTGGCATCTGGGCACCAATGCGATTAATGACCTGCCGTTTGAGGTTGGAGCGAACTGCGATGCGTCTGTTTAGGCTGGGTTAATGGGGGGATCGAACTGGCAATCCTGGTTCAAGAGAGAATTTTCGGTAATTTCTTTTGGCAATGACGACGTAGGCTTTTAGGAATAAACACATTAAATTTACTGCTTTTCTTGTCTTATTCTACTGGCTCAGGAATATCGCCCCCATATTCTTTCCATGGCTTATCGTGCGCCATCGTAAACTTCTGCAAAAGTTTAGTGTAACTTTGGCAACCGTCTATTCCGCTATTGCCGCATAATAGTTGTGTCCGCTTTCGTCGTTCATTGTTCTGATCTGTATAGTATACGGAAACGCGGGTAACAGAAGAGGTTGAATGTTTTGTTACCTGATATCGAACGCTACAACCAACGAAGACGGATACGCTCTATATTGTAATCATGGAGGGCTGGGATGGTGACCAAAAGATCATTACATTTCCTCGTCTGAAAATAGGCATTATACGGAATTAAACCTCCAATGATCCAGAGTTTATTTTTTGTACTCAAAATATAACTTGCGCATAACACATCAGGAGGCTACATACATGTCATGTCAATAAGACTCGAAGGTAATGGATTATGGGACCCACTGGAAAATACTGTTGATAACGTTCGGTCTTATAAAATAGAAAAAATATTGTATATGTGGTTGGTGAAAATAGCTTCATTAAATTGGATTCAAGTACCAACACGTATGAGCAAAAGCAATGGATTTCCGAATTTACTTCCAAAGATAGAGAGATATTCAATAAATTAATGGAAAAGTAGAGGGGAGCATAAGCAAATATGGTAGAATTTTATTTCAACGGCAGCCATGGACAAGGAAATAAAGTCCCAGACTGCCGCAGCTTTTTTAAAGTTAACATTCATCGTTAGTTTGCTCAGGAAACGACCTTTAGAGCTACACCAATATATATTTTTAACTGGCTAGTTTCAGCCCTACAGCAGAGCTAAGGACCAACCCTATACACAAAATACGCATTAATCCGCGTGGCTCGTTATAAAAGATCATGCCGAGGATAGCACCTCCAGAAGCGCCAATTCCAGTCCATACAGCGTAAGCTGTTCCCATCGGGAGTGTTTGCATTGCCAACGACAAAAATATAAAACTTAGACCAAAACCAGTAATCAAAAGAGTCAGCGATTTCCAACTGCGAGTTTGATTGAACTTGTTTATAAGCAAAACCCCGATCATTTCAAAAATCCCTGCTAAGATCAAATACACCCAATTCATAGTCCACTTACCTCCTCTTTCTTCTTACTAAGCATTTTCAGACCAATCACTCCAATAAGCAGCAGCCCGATCAAAGCTACTTTCGAAACACTTATGTCTGCGCCAAACAATAGGATTTCAGCTACTACAGTTCCTGCCGTTCCTAGTCCGACAAATACAGCGTATACAGTTCCAACCGCTAATGAACGAGCCGCCTTGATCATCAAATAAAAGCTGATGTAAATAGCGACTACTGTACCACTCCATTCCCAAAAACTATCCGCATGCTTTAACCCACTAACCCAAGCAACCTCGAATATAGCCGCCACAATGACTGAAATCCACGTTTTGTTCATAACACACTCCTCCTTAAACTTTTTATTAAAAATTGGGCCATAAAAGAAAAAAGATAAAAGCCTGGGAAATAAACCGCACAATGCGTTTATCTCCCAGGCTTTTATCCCTCCGTGTCACAGCCATATGGCTGTGCGTTTTCTCTCGGACCAGACCAATCTTGTGATTGCGGAACCCTAGAAAACGTTTTTATTCAGTTATTGGCTAAAATCATACTAACACGCGATGTAACGTGAGTCAATTTACAATTCACCCACTAACTTGCCAGTTACTTTGACGCCGATGCCTAGTCTACAACTTCATTTTCACTGGATTCGCCTGGTTGGGTATATTTTCTGTTTAACTGAATGCCCGGTCACAGAGTCGTAGCTATACATATATTAAGGTGAAAACAATTAAAGGAGGGCTAAGCTATGAGTGGATGTGCAGGTGGTGTGTGGACTTCTACAGCGGCAATTTTGGTGCTCTATATCCTTTTGGTTATCATCCTTAAATCGTGCTGGGTTTAATATTGCGAAGAAAATTATATAGACCCCATCATTCAAGTTCAATGCCCTTATTTCTTTAGTAATCTGCCCGAAATCAGATTAGATAACAAGCTCTGCCGACCGATTAAGGTCAGTAGAGCTTGTTTTATTTGAACATCTTCTCGACTAGCTTTCACAACTCAGATGCGCTATGATCCACATAATATTCTAGTTACAATTACCGAAGTATAGTGCAATCTAATATTTTAAAATGAGGGGTTAAATGATGTTGGGTATGTGGAAATTTAGTCACAGAATGCTAAGACTTAAAATTAAAGTGGTCTACAAGATTTGAATTGGTACGATCGTTATGGGGATTGGAACTACAGTAGGCAGCGACCGAGCCGGATAAAGCACCTATTCTCAATGGTGCCTGCTCTAACGGAGAGGTTGCGTCCAATATTAATGAAACGCGAATAAGAGTGGATATATTCAAAATAGGGGAAAAAATGTTTCTGTAAACTAGCAATGCTTTCCTTCCCTAGCTCCTAGCTAATCCTGCTAGTGTGGTGTTTTTTATTTACCAGTATGCCCTACCACAGAATGTATTTTTACATATATTAAAGTGACGACAGATAAAGGAGGTTAAAAGGCATGGGTGCATATGAAGGTAATGGCGGCGGCGGTGTATGGACTTCTACAGCGGCAATTCTAGTGCTCTTTATTCTCTTAGTTATCATCACTAAATCACTTTGGGTTTAATTTGTGAAAAGAACTGCTGGGTAATTTCACTTCACTCATGGATTGTAAAAGGTTGATCCCAATAAGCGCATAAACTATTTGGCAATAGCCACAGCATTCGCTGTTCTTTTGGTGGGTGCTCGCTGAATTTCTGCCGTAATAGTTTTGCGCTTATTGGGTTTTGTCGGAAGGGAGAATGTCTCATTGAAGGGTTTATTAGCCTATACCGAATGCCTTTTCTTCAAGATCTTCTATAATTTCTAACGCAACAAAATATCCAAAAAATAATGTTAAAATATCCTCATATCGTTTTCCTGATCCTCTTGCTCTACTTAATATTATGTTTTGACTTTCTTGTATTTCTCTTTTATGGAGTGATCGAGAAACCACAGATGAATCGGGAGCGATCAGATCCATCATTAGAGTGGACAACTTTTTCTGAAACTCTTCAATTGGAAAGTCATTATTTTCTTTTGAGTACAGCTGCATAGTTTCAGGTGGATCTTTAAATGTAATCGGGTATTGAGTATTGAAGACACCTTCATTAGCTATTTTGTCAGCAATTAATTTACCGAAAACGATACCCGCTGCAAATGCTTGCCCAGGGATTCTTCCCATACCAAGAACACCATTAAATTGAGCTTCTCCAGTAGCAAAAACACGATTCAAGTTTATAACTTCAGCATTCGCATTGATTTCGATTCCTCCTGAAGAATAGTGCATTGTTGGTGTAATTTTGATTCTTTTATTTTTAACCACATTAGTGCTAAATCCATATTTTTTAAATCTTTCATTCAATATATTTTCATCAGCATGGCTCATATCCAAGTACATATCCTTTTTTTGCTTGATGCAATCGAGTTCAAAATGTAAAATCTCGTCAATCATTTCATGGTAATCATCTCGAGCAATGGCATCACATATATACTCATCTTTTAATAGTTGAATTCCTTCCTCATCTACTATTTTCCCTTGACTTAAAGAAACAACTCCGCCCAATAAAATTTGTCTTCCATTGTATATTGACCAAGGATGAGACATCACTGTAGACATTCCCTTTAATCTTGCACCCATTTTTTTAGCTAAGATAAGCGTTTCTCCAGTCGAACCCGGTGAATTATCATTGTAGTTAAATTGCCCCGCATATCCTCCCGTAGCTAATACCAAATAATTAGTATATATCCTGATAAATTGATCTAATTGGATGTCATAAAATAATGCGATAATTCCTTCATTATACTTTTCCAAATGAATCAAAATTTTATTACACAGCGGTTGTTCAATATGTTGTAACAAACAATTAATTAATTTCTTTCCTCCCTGTGATTTAATCAAACATTCAGGCATGATACCAAAGGATGTTTTCTCATAAGAGATTCCTAATTCCTCGAAAAAATTTATAACTATGTTGGAGTTTCTATATAGCGTTTCAATAACCGATCGATCTGCTCCACATTTATCAACCGTAAGATTAATAATATTATTAATATCATTCTCTGATGGAACACGTGTATTTGCGGCTGCAAGAAAGGAGTTGCTCTGTTTGGGCGCATTCTTTTTTGTTGTAATCGTGTACTTGATATTGTTTTTTGATAAATAATAAGCAACAGCAAGCCCCGATATACCCGTACCAACAATCAAAATTGGAGTGTAGTGTTCTACGGATGTTACATTTCGTTCCATCATTCTATCTCCCTTTTTAAGATGCAGATATTATCTTAGGCTGAATCTCACAGTCCGTTTTCCACTTAGATATATTTGTTTGTGTTTGTTACCGATGAAGAATAGAATCTAAGTGAAATATTTTTTCCTAATTGTACAAATTTATTACTTATATTGTCAACTTTATCTAAGAAGTAATTAAACCGACTTTGAAGGAGGGATATTCAAACCAATTAATCTTTGATGGCACTAGCTTCTAGGACTGGAAGCTTCTAAATTTCCAAAAAGGCATATTATATTACCGGGAAGCCGCTTCGAAATATATTTCAGAACATATCTTAGAACATGAGAATATAGAGGGAATCATTATCAAAAAAATAGGGAAGCTGCTTTGTGATTTTAATACTGATTCCATTTGAAAAATATGAAATGGAGGGAATATTGTGCCACGAGCTTCGGTCATACTGCCAGTTTACAATAATGCAGCTTTTGTCTTGGAGGCAATACACAGTATTTTAGCTCAAACTTATTCGGATTTTGAATTAATTGTTATTGATGATGGTTCGACAGATGGATCTACCTTTCTTATTTCACAAATATCAGACCCTAGAGTGATAAAAATCTTCCATAATACCAATCGAGGGTTGATCGCTTCTTTAAACGAAGGATTAAAAAAGGCCAATGGTGAATATATCGTTCGTATGGATAGCGACGATATTTCTACGCCAGATCGACTAGCTGTACAAATCGCATTTATGGATCAAAATCCATTGATTGATGTATGCGGTGCTGCTTTTACTTCATCTAGTGGGGGATCAATAAAGGTAAATCCGGCCAGTCATGACGAAATAAAAACATGGTTGTTATTTCATTGTTGTATCTGCCATCCTGCTATAATCATGCGCAATAGCATGATCCGTCGGCTTGGCATTCAATATGATAGTAATTATCCTCATGCCGAAGATTACGAGTTGTGGAACCGACTAGCTTTCCAAGTACAAATGGCGAACATCCCCATAAACGTATTGTATTATCGTCAACATAATGGACAAGTGTCCAATCAGCATAGAACTATACAAGATGCTACTGCTCGGAGAATTCGTCAAAGACAGTTTAGTAAGTTAGGCTTGGAATTATCAGATGAAGAGAACCAGATTATGCTGGATATTCTTGGGTTTAAAATTAATCCCTACGATTATGATAGTTACACCAGAGCTTTAGGTTTTGCCAACTGGGTGCTGGAACAAAACAGTAAGTATTTAGTTTATAACCAGGAACTATTAAACATGGCGTTTTCACGGTGCATATCCCATATTCCTTATTAACAGAGAGATAAGCAAGTGATCCGGTTGGAAATAAGATACTCTAATAGCACAAGATTTTGAAGTTTTTGCAAAAAGGTGATTAGGCTCTGCCGGTTTAGCTGGTTGAGCCTTTGTTTTGTTTGTCTGTATGCCCTGTCACAAAACGCAGCTATACATATATTAGAAGTACAACAATCGAAGGAGGTTAAAACCATGGGTGCATGTGAAGGCGGCAACAATATGTGGACTTCTACAGCGGCAATTTTGGTGCTTTTTATCCTCTTGGTTATAATTACTAAAGCATTTTGGATTTAATTTTATGAAAAAACTGTTAGGCAACACACTTCACTTTTTTTAGATGGTAAAAGTTGAACCCAATGGCGTATAGGTTATTTGGCAGTAGCCATAGTAATCTCTTCCTTTTGGTTAACTAAGTTTTTAAAGCGTACTTAGGGGATCCTGCCATAATAGGTTGTTGCGCTTTTGGGTTCTGCTGTCAATGATCAGCATGGATTATGCATTGAAATCTTACATTATTCGCATAATATATTGACATATGGTCAATTTTAGAGAAAAATAGACTACAACAATATAAAAATTTTGGAATTTTTATGTGAAGGGTGGATATGGCATGAAGCATACACCTACGATTCGGGCGGAACTAGATAGATACCTAAAACAAGAGGGTCTGAACCTGACGCAATTCGGGCATATTGCAGGCATTAATAGGGGAATAGTTAGTGGCATTGTAACAGGCAATAGTTCTATGTCTGTTAACCAAATTGATAGAATTACAGAGGCTATGGGTTTACCAGAAGGCTATTTTTACGACTTATATGTAGAAAACTATATCATCGACATTCCCCCCAATATGAGGCGAATCGAACCATTTTTGTATCGCTGTGCAGAGTTGGACAAGCTGGATGCGATCCGTCGAGTGGTGGGAGCTATCATGGACAATCTACTCTACTCACCCAAACTATTTGACATTGCAGAAGAATTATTAGCGCAGGAACGACATGATGCTGCACTATTGCTCTATGAGAGTGTAGCAGAAGTGGAGAAATATCAACATTCTGAACGTTTGGCCATCTGTCAATATCGGATTTTCACGATTCAGATTGATGACGATCAAAGCCGCAATCTTAGGGCAGCCATACTTTTTGAGCCTTATGTCGAGCGCCTAGACGAAATAGAACAACTTGATGCATTAGAGGACTTAGCTAATGTGTATAGGTCTTTGCGTAAATGGGATAAGGTTGATGAAATAGCGAGAAAAATGAGAGCTAAAGCGGAAATCCAATACACTTTAAAACATCAACAGAGCAGCCGAGAACGCACTGAGTCTACTAAGAAGCTAACTCGCCCCATGTTTGTGTACATTACCTATGCCGATTTATTGTGTGCAAGTGTCTGTGAAGCCCGAGGCGACTATCAACAAGCTTTACAATATACATACGCCTACACAGATTTGGATTGGGTCAAAGAGACTGACGAAGATACCCAATACTGGATTAGCTTGTTTCAGCATTGGGCAGAAGGTAATGCTTATGTTAATAAACTTATGTCCGGAAACACTAGTGTGCTGCTAGACTTTGTTGAATATATAGGAACAACCGCCAATGAAAGTGAGAAACTCTCAAAGTTGTTGAACATTATTATAGTAGCTAACCGATACAATTTGGATATAGATGGTGTACTTACAAAATTTAAAATAGACATTGATGCCTCTACTCAACTCCCGACATCTACTGATATGTACACCCAACAAGTGGTACCTGACTATATTGCATTGTTTTGTTATGAAATGGCCTATTATAATTTAAATAGGAAGAAGTACAGTGATGGTTTTAAACAATTATTAAGTGCAATGGTAAAAGCACATATACTAAACAATGAAACATATTTCATAAACTGCACAGGTCTCTTTGCACATTTCCAAGCATATGCGTCTCCAGAGACCAGAGAAGAGTATTTTAAACTATTAGAAAAGGTGTGGTTAGACAATGTTGAAAAAAATGGCACTGTTAATCGTTGCGAGTAGCTTTTTATTTTTTATAACTGGTCCCGTCCTGACGCAACATATTCAGATCCTTGTACAAATTGGAGGTGCTTAAGCACAAAACTCTGCTAGCCTTATGGTTAGCAGATTTTTTTAGTTAAAGGAATTGTTACACTACGCGCCGAATGAGTCACTGAAGTGATCAGTTTTGAAGCATACATATAAATATTTTGATGGCACAAAGTTACTTCGACACACTTAGAATAGTAGATTTATTATGTAATCATTCCAATATTCTGAGAGGGGATATTATTACTGGTGATGAAACTGCAGAAGCATACGGGAGAATAGACGACAAAAAATAGATTACTATAGAGAAATTAATATATTGTATGAAGCGACAAGAGTGACACAAGGCATACCGTAATCATAGTGAAGCTGGGGCCGTGACCCAAAAGATCGTGTTACGCCGCCTGGAGTGTAAATAGGTACTGTATGGAACACTGAGCCTCAGATTAATCTGAGGCTTATTTTTATGTGGACCAATTTACGAACTTATCAGTGTGACTGATAACGCGTGGGCTATCATCGTTATAAAGAACGAAATCACAAAGCTGAATGGGTTCGCTGCTGCTTTTTGGTGACTCATTCCGTTCATTGATTTAGCAAAAGATATGCTTGTATGTAGTGCGGGGTTTGCGTTATTGATGATTAATGCTTCATTCATTGCCATCTTATCCCTTCATCAATCATTTCTTATGGAAGGAATCCCTTCTGTTCCAGCAAATCCTCTGTGACCTTCCACAGTTTTTGCTGCATCTTGGAATCTCCTCCAGGTGAGACTGGTTGAATAGATTTCCCAGTTCCGACGTTAAAGTATCCACCTGTTTTTTTATGATATTCCGGATCTACAATTAATCGGGTGATGATATCTGCTCCTCTTCGCGGATCTCCAAGATGAAGGATTTTCAACAATCGTTCTAATAGAGGGGCAAACCAAAGTTCTCGTCCCAATCCGGTAACATTGAATCCTGGATTTAGTGCATTTACGCTGATTCCCGTATCCGACCATCGTCTTGCCAGTTCAGCAGTGAACATAATATTCAATAATTTGGTCTTTCCATAGATGGGCGATGAGCCACGAGCGGTAAAGGCAGTTGTATCCGTTAAATCCTCGGGGAGCTTCAAAACTCCATGACGGCGTGAAGCTTCGGAGGCAACATTGACAACTCTGGCCTTGCCTACGTTCTGCAGGCACGGTTTTAGTGTATATGTTAACAGCCACGGCGATAAATAATTTATGGCAACCATTTCAGGAAACCCCTCGGGAGTGACGCGTTGCTCAAAAGCATGGATACCCGCATTGTTTAACAGCACATCAATATTAGAGTATGCGGCGGCTATCTCATCCCCGATTCGTTTAACATCCTTCAGTACCGATAAATCTCCATAAAAAAAGTCAACCTTCGCTGATGGGCTAACCAGCTCAATCTGTTTTCTTGTAGCTTCAGCACGTTCCCTACTCCTGGCAGTCAAAACAAGGTCAAAGCAGCCGCGTTTTCCCAATTCAACTGCGACTAGTTGTCCAAGGCCACTGGTGGCACCTGTAATGACAACAGTAGTATTTTTAGACATCGTCATTTCTCCTTCATGTGTTACAATTTTATTGGAGTAGCCAATTCGGTGAGTTAGCACATTTGATTGACATATGTCCACTATAATAATTTGGTTGATATATGTCAATCAAATTTGACTTGTGGTTTTTTGAACGAGAGAAAGGTGATTGAAGATGAAATATAATGAAGTAAAAAATGAACCAAGGGAGAAATTGGAGATTGAGTTGGGCGAGCAGCTTAACGCACTTATCAGCGCTTCACACGCCCTGAATGTCAGAGCTGCTGCGAAATTTGACTCCTCCTTACAACCTGCCGCCTTCCATATTGTTCGTTGGCTGTATTCTTATGGCCCAACTAATGCCGCCACTTTAGCGGAATCAACTGCGATGGATCGAAGTTCAGTGAGTCGTCTTGTCAAACAGCTTGAGTCTTTGGGGTATTTGAACAGAGAGGCCTCCCGAAGTGATGGACGAGGAATTGTATTATCTCTTACTGAGTATGGACAGCAAAAATTAATTGATGCGCTTAAGGAGAAAGAGTCCGTTTTCTATGAACGAATTTCGGACTGGGAAGATGCTGAGCTTCATAATTTTAACCAAATGCTTAGGCAATTTAATGGACTCCATCGCCACGGAACACAACCTTAAGAAGTGACCCGCATATAAACACTTGCAAACAATATCGTCACTTTAAGATATCGGCTTTTATTTTTTCATAAGCAGTTTGGATATAGAGTAGAAGTGGATAATGAAATCTACCCGAATGTGTATTTTTTATGTCAGACAAAGCTCCCCTTACTTTGACAATCAATAAGCCGTATGTTTATGGATGAAGATAAATAGGAAGGAAAGGATGAAAATAATGAGTATGAAATTAGGAAGGAAAACTACTTTATGTTTCTCCACAATTGCTCTCTTATTTTCAGTTTTGTCCCCGCTATCAGCCTCGGCAGATGTAGCAAGCGTCACCCATGACACCTATACAAACTCTTTAAATCTGGAATTAGTTTCATCTCAATTAGTAATTTTTAAAGATGACACAGCATATACAGATGTATCTATTGTCGGGAAAAGAGTGAAATTTTCGATTAGTGGTTTAGAAAACCCGTTTAACACTAATTATTACAATCGATTAGTCTGGACCAGTACTGATGAAGAACCAAATATAAAAAATATTCTGACAGTAAAAGTTGCGCCAAAGACAGGGTCGCTTTACAGTTCCAGCAACTATGAAAACCTTTCACTGATAAAACAAAAAATCAACTCTGACTCACCTGTATATGGATGGATTCAACTAGAATCCAAAGAGTGGGTTAAAGCAGGATCAGCTATAATCAAATATTAGAAAATTCCTAATGTGTAGTATAAGTAAATACTATAAATAAGCGAAATCCCCGCCGACCAGCTAAGGTAGTGGGGATTTTTCAATATAAAATAAGACTTCATCAACTATTGACAGAGTTTTTAGAAAATTGTTGAAAGTAGTGTTCTTAAGAAGGGAAAAGTGTTTCGAAATCTGGAAAAACGCCATCACTAAGCCAACGGGTAGGGCCTTCAAAACTTCCATCGAGTGTAGCGGTAGCATAATCTCCATTGGAGCCATACAAAGTAATAGAGATATTTTTTATTATTCGTATTTAATGTTATAAATGTGTAATGATTATGTACATAGTTCATTAGTTGTGAAGAATATTCCTTACTTGTCTTTGTTTGTTACGATATGTTCATAAAAAGTTCACTTACATGAAAATTTGGTTGCAGCTAAAATAATCACATCCAAAAATGAAAGGTTGAATTAAATGCCAACAACTAAAAAGGAAAGCTTTTACTTTGGGATTATTATGTGTTTTGGAATGGTCGTTATTATGACCTTCTATAATCTTTTGATTAACGGATTGATTGGAAAAATTAGCTTGATTACCATTGCTGTTGAATTTCTAATTGGATTTATTATAGCGCTCATATTAGATTTATATATCGTGGGTCCTGTAGCAAAAAAAGTTGCTTTAAGTCTACCTTTTGATAAATCCAAAAAAATATTTTTAATTATCACGATTTCAACATGTATGGTGTTCGGAATGGCCTGTTCTATGTCTTTCTACGGTTTATTAACTTCAATTCTAAGTCAGGGTAATGGCGATCATTCATTATTTGAAGCATATTTAGAAATTTTTATAAAGAACTTTGTTGTGGCCTATCCATTACAATTATTGGTTATGGGTCCTGTTGTTCGAGCCTTGTTTATAAAATTTATAAAGAAAAGCGGGCAAGTGGGACCTTATAAAAAAGTATTAAATTAAATAATAGAGCAAATCCATTGCAGCAATGTTAAGCTAATGAATGGTTTTACAGCTAGAAATGCTTAAGTTATGAAAATCGGATACAAGTTTGAGGAAGCTATAACTGGCGGGATTGGTAGTTTGGTGTATTATTTAACACAAAAAAAGCAGGAAGAATTCTTCCTGCTTTTTGCTTGAAAATAATTATTAACGTCTGCGTTGTCCATCATTCACGCTAAACAGATTAACAGCCAGTGCGTTACCTCTTGCACGCGCATTGGCTCTTTGGTTGGAACGGATGTTTAATCTTCTTCTTCTCAATTCACGGTTGCTGTGTCTTCTGCTCATAATATCACCTCCCTTCAAAGAAATGAAGGTACGGTTAAATCTTAATGATGTTTATGCTTACGCTTGGAAATTTTGATATTTAATGCGTTAGTTGCGAGTGCATTTCCGCTTCCTGTTTTAGCAGCTGCGGCTTGAAAGACTTTAACGACCAGATATCTGTTTTTCCCGATGCGATGCTTATACGTTTTAACTCTATTTCTGATCATCTGCATAACTCCTTTGCTTTAGGTCTGCTATATACATATGTCAATTGTGCTAGTAATGTATCAGCATAAATCTACTAAAGACAAAAAGAAGCTAGTACCTATGTTCCTAAATGTTTAACAAAAAAAACTCATGCTAGCCTGCGTTCGCCTTCCCAACTTTACGTTATAGAGGGCCACCGTAGGTTCATATGTGTCAAATTTCCATTTGTTTAGCTAATAAAAGTAAACAGTTTAAGATCAGAGTGGAACTATCTCGGATATGGGGCGGATATAATAGTAGAGACAATATAGGTTGCTGAAAAGGAAAGAATAGTTGGAGACACATACATAGTAAAATATAACAAAAATATAAAACCGGCTCGCCTAGGCGGCCGGTTTTATATTCGTGGTAGTATAACGGGGAAGAAAGCACGATAAATCAGTGGAAGTCCCGGAAGAGTCCAACAACCTTGCCCAATATGCTGACGTGTGTCAGTCGAAGTGGCTCAAAGGCTGGATTTTCAGGTTGAAGCCGGATATGATCTTTTTCTTTGTAAAAGGTTTTAACTGTAGCCTCGTCTTCATCTGTCATAGCTACTACAATGTCTCCGTTATCAGCGGTCTGCTGCTGACGCACGATTACATAGTCTCCGTTAGCAATACCAGCTTCAATCATGCTTTCGCCTACAACAGATAACATGAATATTTTATCCTCACCAACAAAGTGTTGGGGAAGAGGAAAGTAATCTTCAATATTTTCTGTCGCCGTAATAGGAAGACCAGCGGTTACTTTGCCGACGACGGGAACACGACTAATGGAGTAATTAATCAAGTTGCTGTTATCCGATTCGTCTTGACCGAGTAATTCAATAGCCCGTGGTTTCGTAGGATCGCGGCGAATGAGTCCTTTTTTCTCCAAACGATCCAAATGACCGTGAACCGTAGAACTGGAGGCCAATCCGACTGCCTCGCCTATTTCGCGCACAGAAGGGGGGTATCCCTTTAGACGCACTTCATTGCGGATAAATTCAAGAATGGCCTGCTGGCGGCTCGAAATCTTAGACATACCGTATCAACCCCATTTAGTAACGTTTGGGAAAATTATAGCATAGAACCTCCGTTCGTACAAACATAAGTTCTAAATAATCCCTAAAAATATTCACGAACTTTTGTTCTCTTTTCTATTGAACAAAACAAACGTTCGTGTTATATTGTGAAAAACATAAGAACAAACGTTTGGAGGACGCGGCCAATTATGAAATATAGCACTTATCAAAGTATTTTTCCGATGAATTTAGAGAATTTACAGGAGACCCGAAAAGAGGGTAAGGTACGTTTGTTACAGGCTCTTACCAATACTCTTTTACTCAAGCTTCTTATTCTAGTAATTATCGTTTGGGTTGCAGGGGCAGGTGTACTTACGGTTTTTGCAGCACCTCCAGTTTCCAATGAAGAAGTGATTAAGCTGACTGTACAACCTGGAGATACGTTATGGAAGATTGCCGTGAATCATAAACCGGAACGAATGGATACACGGGTATATATTGAAGGAATTGTACGTATTAACGATTTGGAGGATCGGGGGGTGCAGGCAGGTCAGGTACTTAAGCTCCCACCCTTCTGATCTATAAGACTAAAGAGCTTGTCAAGGAGCGCAATGAGGGAGCCTTGACAAGCTCTTTTCTACATGTCAAAGTGTATTATATCTTTGCTTTTATGGAGGGGACACAATTTGGATATAGACAGTTTGGTACAGCGCATTAATGAATTAGCGCGCAAAGCAAAAGCCGAAGGATTGACGGAAGAGGAAACCACGGAGCGCGCCAACCTTCGGGAAATTTATTTAGGCAACATTCGCCGTAATTTTCGGCAGCAACTTGAAACCATTGAATTTGTGGACGATGATACGTCGAAGGGAAATGGCGGGCTGAAGCATTAATGTTGCTAAAGCCTGCATCATTTGCCTTTTGTTATTAGGTATCTTTCTTGGTATCTATATAGATCAGCTTTAAGGCAATTGTTTTAATGTAATATTTATTGGGAAGGGAATTGAGAGATGGCCCGATCATTTGAAAGAAAAGTACGTAAAAACACAGCGCATTTAAATAAAACGCGCAAGAAACAAGGCATTCAAACCATTAACGGCGCAGGTTCAGCAATGGACATTTTCCGTGGCCGTAATATTACTGTGCCAATCATGCTGGCTGGTCTTGCTGTATTGTACATGCTTATGAGTTACTTTTTGACTAAGACCGGCATGCGGGGAATGGATTGGCTGGTATTTGGCTTGTACTTGATGCTGGCTGTTATCTTCTTCATTCGCCGCCCTTATTTAAAAGTGGGAAAAGATACCCTTTATATGTTAAAAGGTGGCAGAGAACGGCCGATGACGGCAGGGGACATGAAAGCCATCAAAATTGAAAAGGGTTACGTTACCGTTGAAAGAAAAGGGAAGGGCGGTAATTTTATTTTCACAAAATCACTGGGACGCTATGATACAGATGCCATCGCAGAGCGCCTTGAAAAATTTGCACTATCCAATCAGATACAGGTAGATAAGAAATAACCGATTTAGCCTGTAGCTCTGTAAGTAAGGCCGTATGATGTTATTTTTCATTTAACATGGTGCGGCCACTTGCTTAATATGGGCACACATAATGATCTGATTCGTGACCAAACAGACAAGCTTACATATACAGTGGAAAGAGAGTGGATAATTCGTATGACGATTCAGGCGATAATGTTTGATCTTGATGATACCCTTCTGTGGGATGAACGTAGTGTAGAAGAGGCATTTGATGCAGCATGTCAAACAGGCTCCCGAGAAACAGGCGCTGATCCGAAAATGCTGGAAGAAGCCGTACGCAAGGAAGCGCGCGCTTTGTATGAATCCTATGAAACCTTTAGTTTTACTCAAATGATTGGCATTAATCCGTTTGAAGGACTGTGGGCGAATTTTACAGCAGGTGAGCAACCTGAATTCCGTCAATTGGAACAGTTGGCTCCTGTTTATCGTAAGGAATCATGGCGCAGAGGGCTTCAGCAACTGGGGATAGATAATGAGGAGTTGGCGGAAAAGTTAGCTGCCCAATTTGCTTCGGAAAGACGTGCACGTCCACATGTATATGAAGAAACGTTTGGAATTCTGGACCAATTGAAGGGACAATACAAGCTGCTATTGCTGACAAATGGTTCCCCTGATCTACAACAGGAGAAGCTGGATGGAGTTCCTCAATTGGCTCCTTTTTTTGATCATGTTGTCATTTCCGGTTCTTTTGGTCGGGGCAAGCCTGATCCTTCTATATTCCAGCATGCTTTGGGACTTCTAGGAATTGAACCTGGACAAGCTTTAATGGTAGGAGATAAGCTGACGACTGATATTCAAGGGGCTTTGTCAGCTGGTGTACATTCGGTGTGGTTGAATCGGAACGATAAAACCAATATTACAGAGATCAAGCCGAAGTTCCAAATCAAGCATTTGTCTGAGTTGCATGGAATTATTCAATCTTTAAAGTAAATAATCTACAGTCTTCTAAACAAGTATAAAGAAAACTCCCTTCGCTCGATATGCTACAGAGCAGAGGGAGTTTTCTTATTGACACAATACATCGTAATTATGCTGTAGTGAATGTTGGATCTTCGAACGGTTCAGCAATCCATCCATTTTCTTCGATGAACAAGCGGACTGCGACGATCTTTTGATTTTCCATTAAAGTGAAGAAGTGCGGTGTATTTTCAGGAACAGAAATAACGTCGCCTGGTGAAAGCTCTACATTAAAATAGCCGATCTCTTCAGAGCCTTTAATGATAAAAATCCCTTTACCAGCAACAATGGCGCGGATTTCATCCTCGGTATGGGTGTGAATTTGCTCGAACTTGGCCAGCAGCTCCTCCAAATTCGGCGTTGCTTCAGATAAAGTGATGACGTCCCAGATTTTATATCCGCGACGTGCGGCTAAATCTTTGATTTCAGGTTCAAATGTTTTAAGAACAGCGGCTTTTTGATCATCTGTCAAAGTAAAGTTTTCTTGCAGCTCCCCTGGCAGCTTGGAAGCATCCCAGTGTTCATACAATACCTGGTAGCTCTCCAAAAATTCACGTACTCGCTCTTCACCGCTAATTCGCTCATTCGTATTGCGTATAAAAATTTCTGCCATGCACAAATCCCTCTTTTCCACTTGGATTAATGTTGTATAAAGAATACCATGTCTTAACCAGTTGTACAATACAGGCTGAAGCATTTATATGGGAACGACTATAGCAATACGATACAGTTTAAAGACGTTCGTCTATAACGAAGCATACTACAAAAATAGATCAGCTAAGTCGTTTGTAAAGAAGAATAGCCTGCATAAAACGTATGTTTTTACTTCAATCTATCTAAATGATACGGTTTCTGCTAAACTAGGATTTAACGTTTTGCGGGGGTGAAGAAATTTTGGATAAAGTTAGCTTGCAGGATGCGTTACAACGAAGAATACTCCTTCTTGATGGGGCTATGGGCACTATGATTCAGCAGGAAGACCTTTCTGCCGCTGATTTTGGTGGGGAAGAGTTAGAAGGCTGCAACGAGATGTTGGTCTTAACAAGACCGGATGTCATTCAAGGGATTCATGAAGCATACTTGGAGGCCGGAGCAGACCTGATTGAAACGAATACATTTGGAGCGACATCCGTCGTTTTGGCGGATTACGATATACCAGAACGTGCCCGTGAAATTAATCTGGTGGCGGCCAAACTGGCGCGTAACGCGGTGGATAAGTACAGCACTGCGGACAAGCCTCGTTTTGTTGTAGGAGCTATGGGTCCAACTACAAAAACCTTGTCTGTCACAGGCGGTGTTACATTTGTAGAGCTGATTGAAAGCTATCAGGAGCAGGCTTTGGCGCTTATTGAAGGTGGGGTAGATGTTCTTCTGTTGGAGACCTCACAGGATACGCTTAACGTTAAGGCAGGTAGCATTGGAATTCGTCAGGCTTTTGAGCAGACAGGGATTGAGCTTCCATTAATGATTTCTGGCACGATTGAGCCGATGGGAACAACGTTGGCCGGACAAAACATCGAATCCTTCTGCATATCACTCGAACATTTAAATCCAATCTCGATTGGACTGAATTGTGCTACAGGTCCAGAGTTTATGCGTGATCATATTCGTTCTTTGTCTGAAATGTCCTCTGCAGCTATTAGCTGTTATCCAAATGCGGGCTTGCCCGATGAAAATGGTCAATACCATGAATCGCCGGATTCATTAGCTCGTAAAATGGCTGCTTTCGCTGAAAAAGGCTGGTTGAATATTGCGGGAGGCTGTTGCGGTACTACTCCAGAGCATATAAGAGTAATGAGTGAAAGTATGGCGCAGTTTGAGCCTCGTCAGCTCGTAGGTCATCATCCTCCTGCCGTATCAGGCATTGAGCCTGTGTATATTGAACAGGATAATCGTCCGTATATGGTTGGTGAGCGAACGAATGTTCTGGGTTCTCGGAAATTCAAGCGTTTGATCGTGGAAGGCAAATATGAAGAGGCGTCTGAAATTGCCCGCGCTCAGGTAAAAAGCGGAGCACATGTCATTGATATTTGTGTGCAAGATCCGGACCGTGATGAAATGATAGATATGGAAGCGTTCTTGAAACTGGTTGTAAACAAGGTGAAAGTACCATTGGTGATTGATACCACGGATATTAAAGTTATCGATAAAGCACTTCAATATTCGCAAGGTAAGGCAATTATTAACTCCATTAATTTGGAGGATGGTGAAGAGAAATTTGAGAAAATGGCTCCTATTATTCATAAATACGGGGCTGCTGTTGTTGTCGGAACGATTGATGAACGTGGACAGGCAATTGGGCGTGAGGATAAGCTCGAGGTAGCTAAGCGTTCTTATGATCTGTTGGTGAACCGTTACGGTCTGGCAGCGGAGGATATAATTTTTGATACGCTCGTATTCCCAGTAGGAACAGGGGATGAGCAATATATCGGTTCGGCTAAGGAAACGATTGAGGGCATACGTATCATTAAAGAAGCGCTTCCCGGGGTTCATACCATATTGGGCATCAGTAACGTATCCTTTGGCTTACCGGAAGCGGGTCGTGAAGTGCTCAATTCTGTCTATTTGTACGAATGCACCAAAGCGGGACTGGATTATGCAATTGTAAATACGGAGAAGCTTGAACGCTATGCATCGATCCCCGAGCATGAACGGAAATTGGCGGAAGACCTGATCTATAAAACAAATGACGATACGTTATCTGCATTTGTAGCAGCTTTCCGTAACAAGAAAGTGGAGAAAAAAGAGAAGATATCAAACCTTTCGCTCGAAGAACGGCTGGCTTCCTATGTAGTGGAGGGAAGTAAGGAGGGACTGATCCCGGATCTGGAGCAAGCGCTCGCTAAATATTCTTCTCTGGAGATTATTAACGGACCGCTAATGAAAGGGATGGAAGAAGTAGGACGTTTGTTTAACAACAACGAACTGATTGTTGCGGAGGTTCTGCAAAGCGCTGAAGTAATGAAAGCATCCGTGGCTTATTTAGAACCGTTCATGGAGAAGAATGAGTCCTCAGTAAAAGGTAAGATTTTGTTGGCTACGGTTAAAGGTGATGTGCATGATATAGGTAAGAATTTGGTGGAGATTATTCTATCCAACAATGGTTACCATATTGTAAATCTGGGTATAAAAGTACCACCAGAACGCATCATTGAAGCTTATCGTGAAGAAAAGGCTGACATGATCGGCCTGTCCGGTCTGCTTGTTAAATCGGCACAACAAATGGTGCTAACCGCGCAGGATTTGAAAAATGCGAACATTGATATTCCAATAATGGTTGGTGGAGCTGCCTTAACGCGTAAGTTTACTAAAAATCGTATTCGTCCTGAGTATGATGGGCTGGTAGCGTATGCGAAAGATGCTATGGATGGACTGGATATTGCCAATAAGCTTATGGACCCTGAGTCCCGTAAAAAAATGGCCGAGGACATGAAGGCTGAGCAGGAGGCGGAAGCGGCAACGGTCGTGGAGGCCAAGCCGCTCCCTAAGCTAACTCGGGCTGTACGCTCTAACATTGCTCAGGATTTGCCCGTCTATATCCCGCCGGATACGGATCGCCATGTACTGCGTAACTACCCACTGAATTATATTCTGCCTTATGTGAATATGCAGATGCTAATGGGGCATCATCTTGGCTTAAAAGGCAATGTTGAGCAACTGCTAGCTTCGGGGGACCCGAAAGCGATTCAGTTGAAGGAAACCGTAGACAGCATCATGTTTGAAGCTGTTACAGACGGAATTATTCAGTCGAGTGCTATGTATCGGTTCTTCCCAGCTCAGTCCCAAGGAAACCAAATTCTAATCTATGATCCATCGGATGTAAGCAAGGTACTGCACACATTTACGTTTCCACGTCAGCAGGTAGAGCCTTATCTATGTCTGGCTGATTTTTTGAAATCAGTGGAATCAGGGGTTATGGACTATGTAGGTTTTATGGTTGTTACCGCTGGTCATGGCATTCAAAAGCTATCTACCCAATGGAAAGACAACGGAGATTATCTGCGCTCACATGCACTTCAAGCAGTAGCGCTCGAAGTGGCAGAAGGGTTAGCAGAACGGCTTCACCATATTATCAGGGATAGCTGGGGTTTCCCGGACCCTGCCGATATGACGATGAAACAGCGGCACGGCGCCAGATATCAAGGTATACGGGTATCCTTTGGCTATCCGGCATGTCCGGATCTGGAGGATCAGGGACCGTTGTTCCAATTGTTAAAACCTGAGGACATTGGCGTTGAGCTAACGGAAGGGTTTATGATGGAACCGGAGGCTTCAGTATCAGCCATGGTGTTCAGCCACCCTCAGGCGCAGTATTTTAACGTCGAAAAGGTTTAACACCTTTATCAGATGGGATAGCAAAAACCCTCCGAGCTTCGGAGGTTTTTTGCTGGTCAGCAGGAAGAAGGTAAATGTCATGGAATTATATTTTCTCGGTACAAATGCAGGGGTACCTACAATTCAGCGAAATGTAACGTCCATTGCTCTTCGTTTACTGGAGGAACGAAGAAGCATGTGGTTGTTTGACTGCGGTGAAGGTACTCAACAGGAGGTATTGCGTTCGCCGCTCAAGCTGAGCAGACTTGAAAAAATATTTATCACTCATTTGCATGGGGATCATCTTTTTGGTCTGCCGGGCCTTTTGTCGAGCAGGGCATATCAGGGAGGTACGGCACCTCTGACGGTATATGGACCGCCTGGTCTTCAGCAATATATTGAGCTATCTTTAGGGATCAGCCAATCTCGTATCAATTACCCACTACATATTGTGGAGCATACGGGCGGGGTTCTGTTCGATGACGGTCAATTTCGGGTGGAATCAGCTTTGTTGGATCATCGGATCGACAGTTATGGCTACCGAATTGTAGAAATGGATAAGCCCGGTAAGCTTAACCAAGAACTGTTAGAGCGATACGGGATCAAGCCTGGCCCAGTGTACGGTAAATTAAAGCGTGGAGAAAGTGTGGAAGTAGAGGGTGGAGTTATTCTGCATCCTCAGGATGTATTGGGTTCACCTAAAAAAGGGCGGATCGTCACTATTTTAGGTGACACGAGACCTTGTCCGAATACAGTAGTGCTGGCACGAGATGCAACTGTCGTCGTTCATGAAGCCACATTTCTGCATGATCTGGCGGATACGGCGTACGATTATCATCATAGTACGGCGCTTCAGGCAGCGGAAGCTGCCAAAGCCGCAGGCGCGGGGCAGTTAATTATGACGCATTTTAGTTCTAGGTATAAAGATCAAGAGCAGCTTCAGCCTTTGCTGGAGGAAGCGCGAAGCCTATTCCCCAATTCATTGCTTGCGGAGCAGCATGTGTTGTTACCGGTACCTGATATCGGTCAATAAATGATTGGAGAGAAGATATGTGCATAGGTGCCGGGGCTTGCTCCGGTGCTTTTCTTTTTCCTAGAAATTATTTTCCGGGAAAGCGCAGGATGCGACAAGAGGTGAGACGGGCATTAGTATGGGATGAACGAAATTGTTATACCACATATGGAGGCATGTCATATTGGAGCTTCTATATATCGAATTTAAAGGATTTAGTTGCTTGAGTACGCCAAGGAAATACAGGGAATTTCCTTTGAAGACGTAGCATCTTCGATGAGATTCGACGAAGAAATGATCTTATGCTATGTGGAAGCGACGGCTTTTAGCGAGGGATGACGCTATTTTGGATGGTTTACCAGCAATACATGGACTTCATAAGCATTTTTGACTTAAGATAGATGAGAGGAATGGAAATGACCGATTATTTAATGCCCTAAGTAATTCAGGTGGTTAAATAAAAAGGAGAATACCATTCATGGGGTGAATTATTATTTTCAATGTTATGATGTATGAAATGAAGCGGGGGAGGGGATTGCGATAAAATCGTTACTAATTGATCTGGATGGAACACTTTATCATGGAAATCGGATGATCAAGGGTGCGGATCTGTTCATTTCGCGATTGCGTTCAGAGCATATACCTTATGCATATGTCACCAACAATGCTTCACGCACACCCGAATCGGTGGCCGAGCATTTGATTGGTATGGGAATTGAAGCAGCTAGTCATGAAGTATATACTTCAGCGTTAGCAGCTGCACAATATGTTGCACAGCAAAGCCCTGGAGCTCATGTATATTGTATTGGTGAAACGGGATTACGCGAGGCACTCACAGGGGCTGGCTTGCAGCTTGTTCAGAATCATCCTGATTATGTGGTACAGGGGATAGATCGTCAATTTACATATGAAACGCTGGCAGCTGCCATGCGTTGGATTCGTGAGGGAGCTACATTTATTTTGACAAATCCGGATCTACAATTGCCTTCGCATGACGGGCTTACACCAGGTGCAGGTACCATTGGAGCTGCCATTGAAGCTGCTTCACAGGTCAAACCGGTCGTCATCGGCAAGCCTTCAAGCGTGCTAATGAATTATGCACTAAATCGCTTGAGCATTAGAGCGGATGAAGCTCTGGTTGTGGGCGATAATATGCTTACAGATATTGCGGCAGGTGCAGCAGCAGGTTGTAAAACAGCTCTGATTCTGACGGGTGTGACGACTCGCGCTAATATGGATGAACATATTCGTGCCGTTGGAGTAAAACCTGACCTGATGTTTGAAAGTTTGGACGAACTGCAGGAATGGATGCAAAAGAGCTGAAATCATAAAAGGATATGACTTAGAAATATATGAGAATTCAAAGCTATGAGCTACGAAAGGAAAGATGTTGATATGCCGGAACTTCCTGAAATGGAAAACTACAGAATCTTATTATCAAAACAAATTTTGGACATTCCGATTACTGGAGTGGCGGTTAGCCGTGAAAAGTCCATTAATACTGAAGTGGAAACCTTTAAGAAGCAATTGCTGGGTGCGACCGTTGTATATTTAGAGCGTCGGGGCAAGCATTTGATTTTTCATTTAAATACGGGTAAACGGCTTGTGCTTCATCTCATGTTGGGAGGATTGTTGTATCTGGGAACGGAGGAGCAACGTCCAGACCGTACGGTTCAGATCGAATTGGATTTTAGCGGAGCGAAGCTTTATTTTATCGGACTGCGCTTAGGTTATCTGCACTTGCTGACGGCTAAAGAAACAGATGAAGCTTTGTCAGACCTGGGACCTGATCCGTTAGACCGTCGTATGACATTGGAAAATTTTACAGCACGTCTAAAAGGGCGACGGGGAATTTTGAAAACAACACTGGTAAACCAGCAGGTTTTTTCGGGGATTGGCAATTGCTATTCGGACGAAATTGCATATATCGCCGGATTTACACCGGGTTCCAAGGTGCAAAATATTGTGCAATCCCCAGAAAAAGTGGAGAAGCTATATCATGCTACTCAATCCGTACTTCGTGAAGCTACTGCGGAGGGCGGTTATATGGAAATGCCTCTAATGGAGGGAGACACGCTCACAGGTGGCTTTGATCATCAGTGTCGAGTATATGACCGTGAAGGAGAAGAATCTCCAAGCGGTGGGAAAATTGTAAGAGTCGAGCTGGCGGGGAAAAAAGCATTTTATTGCCCGGTGCAGCAGCATGATGCCTAAATTGCTTATCGGCTCTCACGTGAGTACGCGGGGTGGCTTTTCCAAAGCTGCTATACGTGCACGAGAGCAGGGAGGACGTTCATTTCAATATTTTCCGAAAAATCCTCGTAGTCTCAAGCTGAAGGAATGGAACTCCATAGATGCTGCTGCTTGTAAAGATTACTGCTCAGAGCACCAGCTTCAATCTATTGCTCATTCGCCCTATCCCGTTAATCCAGCTCATGGTCGCGAACGTGGTCAGGAACTTTATGAGTTGATGGTTGCTTCATTACGCAACGATTTGGATATTGCTGAAGCCTGTGGATCGAAGGGGATAGTTGTTCATTTTGGGCATATGCATTCGTCTGACCCGCTGGAGGGCTATCATAATATTATTAACTGTCTGAATGATGTGCTCGAAGGCTGGCAGGGAAATGCTAAAATATTAATTGAAAATCAAGCTGGGGATCACGGTCCCATGGGAACCACGCTCGAGGAAATGGTCCAAATTCGCCAATTGTGTCGAGATCCTGGCAGTATCGGATTTTGCCTGGATACTTGTCATGCGTATGCAGCAGGATTGTGGAACGGTGGAGTGGACGAGGCTTTGTTTGAAAAAGGGGACCGTCTCGGTTATTGGTCAGCGCTGTACGGAGTTCATTTGAATGATTCCAAACACCCGTATGGCTCTAAAAAAGACAGACATGCGCGCGTAGGGCAAGGTTACATTGGTATTGAAGGCATGCGCTGGATAACAGAACAAGAAGCTGTAAGAGGTATTCCCGTCGTTTTGGAGAGTGAGGCGGGACCTGATGGGACACATCAGGAGGACATTCGAATGATTCAAAGCTGGGAGTAAAAAATTATTTTAAATAAATAATAGTTATCTTAGAGGCTTATGTAAGCTTACTTTTTTGGGAAGAAGGGGGAGAAGTTGGTGTATTTGTTTATGGACGATTATCGACCTTGTCCTCCAGGTTTTAAGCTGGCAAGGGACGCGGATGAGTGTCTGCTTCTGCTTCATGAATACCCAATTTCGATACTATCGTTAGATTATGATTTGGGTCCGGGTCAACCGACGGGAAAGGATGTAGCTGCTGCTATTGCAAGTAAACAGTTATATCCGCGTGAAATTTACTTGCATTCCTCCAGTCCGCAGGGGCGGCGAGCCATGTATGAACTGCTTTATGCGAATAAGCCGGAGGGAGTCACTGTGCATAACGGGCCGATTCCTGAGGTGCGTATGCAAGAGATCATAAACGAGTCTAAGCGATGAAAGAGATCGGACAAAAAGAAGCACGCCGTGCCATATGGGAGGGATGCAAGCTGGCTTTGTTTGTATACACTCCCATGTGCGGAACATGCGCGGCAGCCCGTAGAATGTTAGAGGTAGCAGAGCATTTGCTCCCCGAAGGAGCAGTGGTGCAGAGCAACATTAACTATATTCCTGAACTGGTTCAGGAGTATCGGATTTCCAGTGTCCCCGCGCTTCTTATATATAATGGTGAAAACAAAAATCCTGAAATCATCTACAAAATGGAATCTGTAGAACACTTGCTGAGCAGGATAAGGAGCGTGATGGAATGATATCCATGAAGAACATTACATTACAGCGGGAAGAAAGACGTATCTTGGACGATGTAAGCCTAGAAATACGAGAAGGTGAACATTGGGCTATTCTGGGTCGAAATGGTTCCGGCAAAACAACATTGTTGGAAATGATGACAGGGTATATGTTTCCAAGTCGTGGTACGATTGAGGTGCTTGGGCAAACGTATGGTCAATGTGATGTGCGGGAAGTTCGCAAGCAGATCGGATACATTAGCCAGACATTACTGGAAAAGCTGGCGCTAAAAGATCCCGTTTGGGAAGTAGTAGCTACAGGTGCGTATGCTTTTTTGCGTTTTTATCAGGAGATTCCGACGGAGGCAAAAGAAAAAGCCGTATCTCTTTTGGAGGGTATGAATTTAGGCGATCTGATTCATCACCCGTTAGGTACCTTATCTCAAGGAGAACGTAAAAAGGTAATGCTGGCCCGCTCGCTGATGGCTGAACCTCGCCTACTGATAATGGACGAGCCTTGTGCCGGATTGGATTTATTTGAACGGGAAAAGATGTTGGTCGAGATTGATCGGCTTCGCAAGCGAGACTTATCAGTGGTCTATGTAACTCATCACATTGAGGAGATTGTCCCTCTCTTTACGCATGTTGCGTTGATTCGGGATGGCAAGGTCGCAGCTGCTGGATTGAAAAAAGAAGTTTTAACGAAAGAATTGATTATGCACACTTATGAAGTTCCAGTTGAGCTGGAATGGGATGGAGAACGTCCCTGGATCCGGGTGTGCGCTGGAGGGTAACGTTATTTTGGAGGAACTATACATGAATACAGATGAACAGAGTGAGTCCACTTTGTCGACATCGAGATTTGTTTGTACGGCCAACCATGGTTTTGCACCCTATGCTCAGGAGGAGCTTAGAAGATTATTTGGCTCTGTGAAAAGCACGATGCTTCTACCTGGTGAAATTTTTCTAGCAACATTACCTGCGCAAGAAAATGAGGCAGTGAAGACGATTACAGGTCAGCCACCGATGTTTCTACGTCACTTGTTTCCTGTTCATTTTCAGGAGGAAGGTACGGATCTGGTTCAAGTGCAAGAGCGTCTGGTTGCATTTATCCGTAACCGCAGGGAATTGATAGATCAACGTGTTTCTTTGCAAGTACGCAAAGGATCTAATAGCAGTTGGGCTGAAAGCGCAGGTGCGCTCAAGCTGGCTTTGAGTGAACAATTAAGTGATCTACCTATGGAATTGGTAGTACATGGCGCCGATGTTATTGTGTCCATTTTTGCAGATACAGATACGTGGTACGCAGGCGTATCACATCCTCAGGACAACCTATCAGATTGGAGCGGAGGTGCAGTTCGTTTTCAGAAGGAAGACGGACAGATCTCGCGTGCCAAATTCAAGCTACTGGAAGCAGAAGCAACGTTCGGCATTGATTTTAGCGCTTTCCATCAGGGACTGGATATTGGGGCAGCACCGGGTGGATGGACTTCCTTCTTGCTGGAGCGTGGACTGAAAGTTACAGCGGTTGATCCGGCCAAGATGGAGCCATCGCTGATGAAGTACGCCAATCTGACATTTTTGCGTAAAAATGCAAGTGAAGTCAAATTTAAAGAGAATTCGTTCGATCTGCTGGTTTGTGATATGAGTTGGAGTCCAAAACAGATGGCAAGGCTCGTTACTGATTTACTGTATAGTTTGCGGAGTGGTGGTACGGCTATCGTAACAGTCAAGCTAATGCATAAAAAGCCCTTGGCGCTTATTCATGATGTGATTGCTTCCTTTGAGGAGTCCGGCATGCAGATTCAGCGAGCCAAACAGCTTTTCCATAACCGAGATGAGATTACCCTGTATATGATCAAGTATGGAAAATAATTCTTTACAATAGATGCAGTGTGCTATATAATAAATCCAAATTGTTCCTTTAAAAAATATTTGTATTAAATCAAGGGAAAGCATCCCGCGAAAATTGTTTTCATGTCATTATGAAGACTTCATTTTGCGGTGGCTTTCCCTTTTTTGCGTTGTCTGCTTGTAGAAGGGAGGTAAGAGAATGATGAATCAACCATCACAATTAGAGTTCGGGTCAATTGTCGGTGAACGTTACCGAATTATTCGTACGTTAGGTTCGGGAGGCATGAGCCGCGTGTTCATGGCCGAAGATTTAAAGCTGCCGGGCAAGCATTGGGCAGTGAAGGAGTCGATTGCCGATCCAAAAATAATGAAGATTGTACGGACGGAAGCCGAAATGTTGATTTCGCTAAGCCATCCACGTTTACCGAGGATTGTTGATTTTTTTGAATATCCTCCATCTGGTGCGGTATATCTGGTTATGGACTACATCGAAGGAATTACACTGGAAGCATACATGAGGGGATACCAAGGCTGTATTCCACAGGAGCAAATCATTCCATTCGCTCTGCAGGTACTGGATGTACTTGATTATTTGCATACCCGCCAATTGCCAGTCATTTATCGGGACCTCAAGCCGGCGAATATTATGCTGACACCGGAAATGGAATTTAAACTGATCGATTTTGGGATAGCGAGGAGCTATAAGTCCGAGCTGGATCAGGATACGATAAAGCTGGGCACAGTGGGCTTTGCTGCCCCAGAGCAATATGGAACAGGACAGACGGATGCTCGCTCGGACCTGTACAGTCTAGGGGCGTTACTATTGTATCTATGTACAGGTGGTAAATATAGCGAGTGGACAGCAGGAGTTGAAGGGTATATTCGCGGGGAATTGCCTCGACATTTGATTCCGATAATTCGAAAGCTGCTGCGGCATCATCCTGAGGAACGATTTCAGTCTGCTGAGGAGGTCATTGGAGAACTGAGGCGCAGTGCTAATTTTCAGTCTGCTCAACCAGGGAAATCTGTTAGTAATGCTTCATCGGATTATGCTGGAACAAGGGTAGTGGCAGTGTTGGGTGTGTCTTCCGGCTCCGGTGCTACGCACACAGCAATTGCAGTGAGCCACTACTTGGCTCGAAAGACCCACTCCGTAGCCTTGGTTGAGCTGCATAGTACAGCTAAGGCATTTGCCCGACTGCAAGAAGTCGTGGAAGGCATACCTGTTGGACAAGCAAGTTCAAGTCGGCGTTTTGAAGTCGATGGAGTTCATTATTGGCGGCAAACATCTCGTGCAGATGTCATTTCCTTGCTGGGAGGATCCTACAGATTTATCGTACTGGACTTGGGGAATGGGCAGGACAATGAACGACTGGAAGAATTTTTGAGAGCCGATTATCCGCTAGTTGTTGGCTCAGGGGCCGAATGGAGAGTTCAGGATATAACGGGTCTAGCCCGATCTCTTCAGCGTCATCCGCAACACAAATGGAATTACTGCTTGCCATTGGCACCCTCGGGAGCTGTCCGCAGGTTACGAAAGGAGCTAGATCACGATAAAGTATTTGCGCTGCCGTTCCATTCAGATCCTTTCGAACGGGATGATGAAATGGATCAGGTATTGGACGAGCTTTTTCGTGGAGTCATTACAGACACTCGGAAAAGACGTTTCAGATTCCTTAAACAGCAGCACTAAATAGGCAGGTATATATCTAAAGAGGTAGGGGAGAAGCTGTGTGTCCAAGCTAAGAAAAAGCAGCAAACAAAAAATATACGCAGGTTGTGTTGGCGCGGGTATTGTAGGCATGATCTTTGTGGGCTACCTTATGGTGAATATCCATCAAATGAGTGAGATCAGGAAGCAGGCAAAGGTGGAGGCAGAGCAGAAATGGAAACTGTATGAACAAGAGCAACGGACTGCGAAAACAGGCTGGGCGGTTGTTCGTGACATTTCACCGGGCGAGCAGATTACATCTAATGATTTGAAGGGAATTAAGGTTCCTGGTTCTCAAGCCCCGTCTAATTTGTTGACAAATAAAAGTGAAGTTTCTCGCACTACAGCTAAGATAGAATTAAAAAAAGGAGCTGTGCTTACATCAGCTATGATTACTGCTGATGAACCCACACCTAAGGATCTACGCAACCGTGAGTTAAAAGTGGTGGTACTGCCCAGCAGTCTGAAGCCAGGGGACGAGGTAGATATTCGCATTCAATTTCCAACAGGTCAGGATTACATTCTATTATCCAAAAAGAAGATTTCTCGGCTAGAAGGCCCAACCGTATGGGTTACTATGAATGAGCAGGAAATACTATCCCTTTCGAGTGCTATTGTAGATGCCTATCTGCATAAAGCATCCATCTATGCTCTGACATATGTAGATCCCCAATTTCAGCCCAAGGCTATACCGACCTATCCGCCTAATGCACAGGTGTTAGCGTTAATGAATAGTGATCCGAATTTAGTCCGTGTTGCTGAACAAAAACTGTCAAAGCAGCTACGAAATTCTCTAGAAAATGCAATTAATTCATCAAACAATGTGATTTCGACACCTGTGGAAAAAGGTCTAAGTGAGGAGGTTGCAGCTCAGCATGCAGGCACAACTATTGAAGATGCAGTAAGTGGAATTGATGATACAGGGAGTGAGGAACAGGACCACGAAGAACAAACGAAGATTATAACGCAGGGTGGTAGCTCTGATCCGTATGCCAAATAAATGAGAGAAAAGGAACGGAAGTATGAAAACATGGATATTTGCCGGTCTTTGTGACAAAAGCGATACTTTATTATACATCAGCAGCGTATTGGCAGCTTCAGGCCAACAGGTACTGCTTGTGGACGCTACACTGCGGGGACAATATCGGTACAGCATAGGAATGCTCGATAAACCACTACCCATTACACAGTTTTGTGGATTCGATGTGGCGATTGGATTTACAGCATGGGAAGATCTGCATATCGGTATGCTGGCTGATCAAAAGGCAGAACAGACTTATGACATTGTTATTTTGGATGTAGAGCTACCTGATTTTTGTCCAATTTCTGTTTGGAAAATTTCGGAACTCCGGGTTTGGGTCAGTGATTATAGCCACATGCTAATGCACAGCGGACAGAATTGGCTTGAGCATTTGTTTGGCCAACCTGGATTTCCCAAAGATCTTGTATTTCACAAGCTATTTATACAGGCAGTGGATTGCGGTGTGGAGGAGGCGTATTTGTGGGAATACATGAATCGCTTTCCTGCCTTATGGCAACCAGAGCCGTATGTACTGCCATGGGATGAAGGACAGCTTGCTCTAAAGCTGGAAAATGAGCATAAAAAACAGCTTCTGTTAAAACCTCTATCCAGAATATATAAGAGAGAATTGTGCCGTTGTATTGGAGAATGGATGAGTTGGGAGATAAAAGAAAGTCGTCGTGCGCTAAAGCGTGCGGAAAGGAGGAGAGCATGAGCACCATTTTGTTTTGGAGCCCCACTAAGGGAGCGAGTGGAAGTAGCTCATTAGCGGCAGCAATAGCAATTACCATAGGTAATTTATATAGAGGAAGACTTTTGTTGACTCATTTGGGCCGTAGGCATACCGGTATTGAATCAGGATTTCCTATACAGGAGTATGGCATGGACAATCCAAGTCTACAGATTCAGGAAGGGGGCTGGGATGCTGTTTCACGTTTAGTTCTGAGAGGGACGCTGTCTAGAGAAAATATTCGTAACTATACGACACCTGTACTAGAACACACTCTGGATGTACTTGAGGGAACCTCTGCTTTTGGAGCTGCACCGCCGCTACTTTCCCCTGATCTTGTAAAAGTGGTAATTGATACAGCGAATCAATATTATGATTTAACGCTGATTGATGCAGGGAGTGGAGTAGGCTGGGGGGCTGTACAGCATGAAGCATGTGCACAAGCCAAACTGGCCGTTCTTTCGCTCACTCAGAATATGCGTGAGTTGGACGCTTATTTTGAATCTGTGTCTCCATTATCCACATATTCGTCATTACCCATATTAGTTGTCCTTGGAAAATATGATGTGCATTCACAAGCGAATGAAGCGAATATCCGCAGGAGATATGGCTACAAGGGTACTTTGCTTACAGTCCCTTACAGCACCGACTTTATGGATGCATGGAACCGCAGGGATGTGATTGGTCATGTGCAACGCGAGGTGCGAAGTGGAAAAGAGCAGCAACGTAAGCCTTTTATGTCTGTAGGATGGGCGCAGAGCATACGGCAGATTAGCAAAGCTATTCTGGAGGCGGCAGAGTCCGATCTTCGGCTCAAGGCTTTGGAGAGGGGCGCTTAATGCTGTCCGCTCATATGCTCAACGGATTAATTATTACCTGCATTGTGCTACTGTGCATCGTACTGATTATTTTTAAATATCAAGGAAATCTTCACTCGCAACATTCAGCTCTTCGGGTAGAACCAAAGAGCGAAGATGCCACATTCGAAACATTGATAGAGTATATCAAAAATGCGCTTCATGAACTAAGTCATAGCCAGATGGCGGATGCCGGATTACATGAAGAGGAATATAGGCGGCGTATCCATCAAAGGGCAGAACTACGAAGGGCGTTAAAGGACTGTGCCAATGGCAGCAGTGGAGATAAACGTTTTGTTAAAAATCTGATGAGTGAGCTTCTGATTAACGGTTACGGATTGAACGAGAAAATCGCCGATACTGTTATGCCATTCTCCAGACCTGAGTTGTTTAGCACACAAGATCAATTCGAAATTATTTTTTACCAATATCAGCAGAAATTTGGCGCGGATGCATTATCACGTTTGCTGGATACTTATGACTTAGCCGAAATGAGGTATTCACAGCAAGGTGAAGAGGATGGAAGCTATTTCGTAACGACAGAGGATATCCGCTATATCTATGACTGTGAATACCGTTTCCTTTCCTTTATGGAGAAAGTGGATATTATTGTGCAGCGGATTTATCAACATTACAAAGGTTTTTCTGTCATTGATGATATTCGTGACCAGAGAATCGATGGTGTAAGTGGGGGTGTAAGTGGTGTGCCGGAAGGGAGTATTTCTTCATCACCACAGTGGCCTTCAGATAGGTATGCATTTGAACAAACCTCTGCGCCCATAATGAATGGATATGAGAGTGTATGGATTTTCTACAAAGGTAAAACTATCCACCTTTCATTCCTCTCCTTTGGATCGGAACGTGAGCTTAAAAGGGTATGTCAAAATATTTACAAATACAATTACCCAGGACAGCTCTCTGAAGCGAATGGTTATAAGGTCAATGAAATGAAGGATGGATCACGGGTAGTAGTAGTGCGCCCTCCTTTCTCTGAATCATGGGCTTTCTTTGTTCGTAAATTTGATATTCAAAGCGCTTCGCTCGAACAGTTAATTAGGGGACAAAACGCTGATGTTCCAATCCAGCTACTATCATATCTAATGAAAGGCAGTCGGATTACTGCAATTACAGGTGCGCAGGGTTCAGGTAAGACAACATTGTTAATGGCGATGGTCAAGCATATTTACGCTTCGTATACGCTTCGCGTTCAGGAAATGGCCTTTGAACTGCATCTACGCAGCATTTACAGTCGCCGTAATATTCTTACTTTTCGAGAAACAGATCACATTTCAGGGCAACAAGGTCTTGACTTGCAGAAAAAAACAGATGGAACCGTTAATATTCTAGGCGAAGTAGCGAGTGATGAAGTAGCTGCTTGGATGATTCAAATGTCGCAGGTTGCTAGTTTGTTTACTATTTTTACTCACCATGCTAAAACATTTCGTGATCTTGTATTTTCACTTCGTAATTCACTGCTCAAAACAGGAGTATTTCAGCATGAAGGTATTGCTGAAGAACAGGTAGTGCATGTCATTAACTTTGATGTTCATCTCAAGCGTGATGCGCAAGGGCGGCGTTATATCGAACGGATCACAGAATGTGTACCGCGTAACCCAGAGCATACGAATGTAGGTCCCAATGCTTCATCGAGCTATAGCTACCGCCATGTTATGGAATATCGAAATGGAAGCTATATACCAATGGAGCCCTTAACAGCTAAAAGTGTAGAAGAAATGTGTGAGCAGATGAATGCAAACGATGCGGCAGATTTCCGCAGTTTTTTGACCCGCTATTGGGAGGAAGACTATGAGTCTTAAAGAAATTTTATTGTGGGTTTTGCTTATATCAGGTGGGGGATTTGCAGTTCTATATACAGCTTTGTATGGGTTGCATAAGCATAAGAGCTATGCAGTCTTCAGAGGTAGAATTTATTCTGTACAGGAAGCACGAAAGGGAAAAGCGGTACTTCAACGGGAACTTCAAACTTTAATGCATAAATTGTATACGCTGTGTATGAGGGTCCCTATCACAGCTGGATACATCACAAGTGTACGTAAGCGACTAGCTGGTCAGCATGCATACGATGAGTATAAGCTTCGTCTGCAGACCATGAAGATGATACTGTTCATTTGGGGGGCTTTTGCTTGCAGCGGCGTTGTGCTATTGATGATGAAACCAGGAATAGAGTTTGCTGTATTGGCCGTTTTATGCGGAGTGGTAATCAACAGCCTTATTATAGACGTGACCACTAGTCAAATGGAAAAAAGGCTACTTGGGCAAATGATCGAATTGTTCGCCAATGTACGTCATCACTATCATCAGCACGGTATGGTGGAAGAAGCCATATCCGAAGCAGCCGATTTAGCAGAGGCAGAGGCTGGAAGACATGCACGGCTCATCCATGAGGCGCTGACAGATGCTGATCCCCACGAGGCCCTCGAAAGATATTATGAATCAGCTCCAAATCGGTTTTTAAAAGCCTTTGCTGGTATCTCGTATATGGTCATGGAGTTTGGTGATCGGGTTGAGGATGGTAGTTCCATTTATTTAAAGGGGCTAAGCAGTCTTGCACGCGAAATCCAGTTGGACTTGCTGAGGAGAAATAAACTGGACTACCTGCTAAAAAGTTTAAACGTGATCGCTCTGGCCCCTGTTTTCTTTACTACCCCAATCGAGAGATGGGCGAGATCCAGCTTTCCATCCATGGATGAGTTTTATCAGGGGAAATTGGGTTATATCACAAAATTGACCGTTTACATTGTTATCATCCTATCCTACTTTCTGTTACAGAAACTGCAACAGTCCGACGAGACAGGATATCGTGCGGGTAAAGGGCGGAGGGTGTGGGAGCAGAGGTTATATCGTATGCCCATCATTCGTAATATGGTGGAATCTCTAATTCCTCGGCAGCATATGTCATCTTATTTCCAGATAACCCGACTCTTAAAGGAAAGTGGTGCGGAGGTAAAGCTCGAGTGGCTCTACATACGCAGAATTGCTCTTTTTATCTTAGGATTAGTGCTTAGTATTAGTACTATATTTGTTTTACATGGAGCTGAAAAAACGCTTATCCTTCACGCGCCAGTACAATCGGGGCGAATGTTTGGACGTTTAAGTCCGACAGAGGAAAAGGAAGCTTTGAAGCAGAGTGAGATTGACCGTAAAATCATGCAAATGTTGAACATGAAAGCGGACAGCACATACGAGCGAACGTACGCTTCTTTAGAACATTATGCTAATGGCACAGCTACTCCCGAGCAGCTATCAAGGAATACTCATCGAATTCTCCAAAAACTGAAAGATTGGAATGAAGAATATATAAAGTGGTGGGAAGTACTGATTAGTATGATTGCAGGGTATGTAGCCTACCAAATGCCCATACTTTTATTATATTTGCAACGGAAAATGCGTCATTTGGACATGAAGCATGAGGTCTATCAGTTTCAAACGGTTATTTCCATTTTACGGGTTATGGAACGAATGTCTGTCGAGGAAATATTGGAGTGGCTGAATAGATTTTCAGTAATCCTCAAAAGACCTCTGCAAAAATGTCTGCTTCATTATGAACATGGGCCAGAGGCGGCTCTCGATTTGTTGAAAGAAGAAGCACCTTTGCCGGAATTTCAACGTCTGGTGGACAAGCTCCATTTATCTTTGGGTAAAATTACCATTAGAGAGGCATTTGATGATTTGGAATCCCATATGTCCTACTATTTTGAACAAAGAAAACAGGAGTATGAAAAAATAATAGACAGCAAGGCGATCTGGGGGAGGATGATTGGTTTTGCCCCAATGTATGGTCTTATCTTTTTATATTTGGTAATTCCACTGATTGGAATGAGCTTTGTTCAAATGGATAGCTATTATGAGCAAATACAAAAAATTCAGTAAGTAAGTTCAATAATGCTTAACCAATATTACTAGTTGAGGAGAGAAAAAGATGAATAATGCATCAACGGCATTAAAGGTAGCCGCTGGGATTTTTTTGACTATCGCACTAATCACAATTGTAGTTATACTGTTTATCTCAGCTCAGGAAGCCACTAAAACGGCACAAAACAATTTCGCCGATATCCAGACCGAATTGTCTCAAGCCTCTTTTACGGTATACGACGGCACAACGATTAGCGGCTCCCAGGTAACCAATGCGCTGCGGAAGTTTCAAGGAAAGGACCAGTTCGGTATTCAAATTAAAACTGGCAAAAACATGTCAGGACAGTGGTACGGAAATGCTCTGAACGTTAGTCCAGACAGTGAGCAGTATGGCGCTGTGAATGGCGGCAACGATAAGACGGGAAAGATCGCGAATACACTGAATGAAAAGGAGAATGAATATGTAAATCCAAGTGGTAAATTCAAGGCTGAAATCGTTAAAGACAAATCTAACGTGGTACGTGGGTTGTTGTTTACCCAGTCTTAAGTAGTACAGCAAGAATAATAGTCATAAGGGAGATGTGAGCATGTCTGATCACGCTTCAAGTATGCTGCGGCTTGGTGTGTCAGTTATTCTATTTGTAACCGCATGTGCAGCAGCAGCAAACTTGTCCAGTCAACTGGATAGCGCACTGGAATTAAGGTCGCAGCAGGAGGAGCAATCTGAGGGACGAATCTCCCGTACTATAGGGGTGGAGACGCCGCAACGGATTAAAGGGACTCAAGTCATTCAGACCATTCGCTTGAACTTGCAGGAGGGGATTTCGGTTCAAGTTGACGGTTCAGAGTACGATGTATATTCTGAACCGTTTGAGCCTGATGTATCTACCTTGGATGCTTCCTCTATATATGCCATGTACTCACAGCGTAATGGGAATGGAGACATAACATCTGTACGTTTTGAGAAATTGGGGGAGGACTGAAGTGGTTCAAACAATATCTAAGCTGTTGGGAGCACTGCTAGCTGTATTACTTTTGTACATCGTACCCGCAGCTCAAGCTGCTGAACGGCAGGATGATATATCCGGGTTAAATACATATCATTCGACTGTACATTTTGTTGATATGGTAAGAACCAAAGGTTACATTACACCGACGATGTATAACGATTTTGTACGTGATCTGGAGCTGACAGGCAATACGTACGAAGTTGATTTGGAGCATATGCACAAAAAATATGTACCGAATTATGCAGATGCGGCGAAGCCAGACAGTTTTCTGGGTAATTATGAAGTTGTATACGATGGTTACTATAACCCGCAAATCTTACCTGTACTGTTTCCTGATCATTCGCAGCCCAAGTCGGAACAGATACGTCGGTATACCTTGATGGCCGGTGATTATTTTACAGTACGATTATATAATACGAATCGGACTCCTGCGGATTTATACAAATCATGGCTTCTGGGTGGAATAGATAACGATAAGCCGGCAGTTTCAGCTTCTTACGGGGGCATGGTTTTGAATGAAGATTACTGATTTTGCAGTTATATTTATCCTACTCTTTTTGCCCTTTGGTGTGGTTAGTGATTTACGAGTGCAGAATCAGCGTGAAGTACAGCAGCTAGAAATGAAATATACGTCTGCTCTCCGTACCGCAGTTCAGGATGCAGGTGTTGTGCTCTCACAGAATGAACGTCAGGAACGCGAGACCGGATATGGATCAGATAAGTTTTTTCGTGTAGATAAAGAAGAAGCGCTGGCCACGTTCTTGCACACTTTCTTCCTTAATATGGGCACTGATGGGGATACAGCAGCACAACGTGCGTTATTGAATTACATACCAGCTATTGTGATACTGGATTATGATGGTTATTATACGTTCGCTTCATCATCCTATAAAGATGCGTATGGACAAGCGGTTATAGGCCCCAAGTGGAGCGAAAAAAAGCCTTATGCCTATGTTGATTCCGCAGGCAATAGTGTGGGATTCACCCTGGATAATTATCTACATGCCTATGATGCGCAGAATCACAGATGGGTGGAGGGGTTTCAAAAAGAGCTTGAGGGTCAGACCCCCATTTCGTTACTGAACAATTCATTAACCTTTGAGCAAATACGCCGTTCCACCATTGTTCGCACCATTCAGGAAGATCTGGCTCGACTGATTAATGTCCATAACGAAAAAGCAGCACGGAATGGCATTTCCTATACGTTCACCCTACCACTCATTTCACAAGAGGAGTGGTATAACACAATAGATGATGTGGGTATGATCGCGTTTATCCAAGGTATTCCAGTTGGAGACAGGTATTACAATAACTATGGGTTTGGTGGTGGAAGAGTCGTCCGAAAGCAATCTATTATTGGTGGCATAGAACCGGGTACTGGAATGAAATATTTTTATAGAGATTCATATCCAACCCCTTTTCAAGCGACTGAGCGTTTTACGGATGAAAAATCTGCGGCAGCTGCTGGTTATTTTGAGTACCAATATCATAACAGCTTAAAATAATCACCCTCCGGGGTGGGTTTCGTATTATTAGGTCAACCAAAAGGTTGGCCTGTTTTAATAGGAGGTTAATATGACGTTAGCCGGGAAGAACTTTGTTTTGAAATGGGCAGAGAAATAGACGAATCTCCAAGCCAAGCCGATAGCCAATAGAAGCAGTGCCAGCCTAGTCTTTTGCCTTTTTGGTCACTGCTTTTTTAAAGAGTGAGTCAAATAAATGGAATTTAATACTCGACTTACCGGGCGAGTTCCAAAGAAGATGATACCAATTGGAAGTATATGGTATTAAATGTAACTTTAAGTAATAACGTCTTTTGAAGTGAAGGACGAAAACGCTTGTGAATATTTTTGTCTTGGCATCAATTAGGCTTTTGCCTATTGTTGAAGGTTTTTTAGTCCTTTATATAGGCAGCCGCATATGATAAGTAAACACTGAATCAAATAAAGGAGAATGAGTATGTACCATAAATCATGCCATCACTTTCCATGGCATATTCCTATGTATAACAGCTGTAATTACAATTATCGGAGTTATGATCCTCAATACTACAATTGGTATAATAACGACAGTAATCTCTATGAAAAGACAATATTAAGAGATTATGGACAAAGTCCATTTGTAGTGAATATTGACCAGGCTGCAAAACAAAACAAAAATTATCGTACCGCTATATGGACAGGAAAACATTTACAAGTGACTCTGATGAGCATTAATGTTGGCGATGATATCGGTTTAGAAGCTCATCCAACAACTGATCAATTCATACGTATTGAAGAAGGTCAGGGACTTGTTCAAATGGGGGATAGGAAAGACCAATTAGATTTTCAAGTGATGGCCTATGATGGCTATGCAATTATGATACCTGCTGGAAAATGGCACAATGTAATTAATACAGGAAATATGCCCCTTAAGATATACGTTATCTATGCACCGCCTGAGCATCCATTTGGAACAGTTCATGAATCAAAAGAAATTGCCATGTCTGCTGAAAGATAAATAAATCCAATTATATTTTATTTTATTTCTTCCCGGTCCGGAACCCAGGCCGGGATAATTACATTTTCTCCATTTTATTATTCCTTCGATACTCATGAGGACTGTCTACATAGAGTTCTGTTTTTTAATTGTTATTAGAACTTATCAATTATTAAGGTATTCATTATTTGGAATTGTAAGCTTATGTATACTAACTTCAACGCTGTTCCAACATTTTAGAACTAAGCTTGAAGCTTAAATTGCCAAAAGAAGCAAAGAAACTCTTTATGTACCTACCGAAGAGGAGATTAAGCGCTACTTCGATATGATTTAGCAAGCGAAAAACCTTCAAGACATATTGATTGTCAATACGTTGCTATTTACCGACTTTTGGGAAGCGAGTTGACCAATATCAAGTTGGCCGATGTCGATTTCTACTACTTTCAAATCCGGATTAATAAGGGCAATGAGGGCAAAAAAATAAGCCATGTCCTTAGCGTATATTTTCATTAAAATGTTGGTGGACCCCTTGACTAACATTAGCTGGTTTTCTTTTTTTAGGCCACTCCATCTGAAAACCTTAAAATTCGCTGTTTTCAATGTTCCGATAAGGGTGCCGAATGTGCTACAATAAAGCTTTGAAAGAAACGAAAGATTGATGAAATAAGAACACTCGGCAGTGCCGATGACAATAAGGAGCCAAAAACAGCTTATGAGTTTATTGACTGTAGAAAATGTATCCCACAACTTTGGGGACCGTGCGTTATTTAAAAATGTTTCCTTTCGATTACTTGCGGGGGAACGTGTAGGATTGGTAGGAGCAAATGGTGTTGGTAAATCGACACTCATGAACATTCTGACTGGAAAATTGCTTAAAGATGAAGGCAAAGTGGAATGGACTCCACGTGTACGTTATGGCTATCTGGATCAGCACACCAAGCTAACGCCAGGTAAAACAGTACGTGATGTATTAAAAGACGCGTTTCTTCCTTTGTTGGAACTAGAAAAGGAAATGATGCAAATTACAGACAAAATGGGAGAGGCTTCTCCCGAAGAGTTGGAAGTTTTGCTGGAACAGATGGGAGAAATTCAAGAGCAATTGGATATGGGGGATTTTTACCTCATTGATGTGAAGGTTGAAGAAATGGCGAATGGATTAGGTCTCTCTGCCATCGGACTGGATCGGGATGTAGCAGCACTTAGTGGTGGGCAACGGACAAAGGTGCTTCTTGCTAAGTTGCTGTTGGAAAAGCCAAATGTATTGCTGCTGGATGAGCCTACCAACTATTTGGATGTGGAGCATATTGAATGGCTTACGCGATATTTGAAGGATTATCCCTATGCTTTTATCCTCATCTCACATGATACTGAATTTATGAACCAAGTCGTTAATGTAATCTACCATCTTGAATTTGCTAAGATGACCCGCTATTCAGCTAACTATGAAAAGTTTCTTGAAATGGCGGATCTGAACAAAGCACAGCATATTGATGCATATGAGAAGCAGCAGGAATATATTAAGAAACAGGAAGATTTTATTCAGCGCAATAAAGCGCGCGCATCTACATCAGGCCGTGCAAAAAGCCGTGAAAAGCAGCTTGATCGGATCGAACGTATTGATAAGCCTGAAGAAGCTGCAAAGCCAACCTTTCAGTTCAAAGAAGCCCGTGCGAGCGGGAAAACGGTTTTTGAGGGTATTGATTTTGAAATTGGCTACACTCATGCCCTTTTGCCTAAAATGTCCATGACGATCGAACGTGGCGAAAAGATCGCAATTGTTGGCTGCAATGGTGTTGGTAAGTCTACGTTGCTCAAAACCATTCTCGGGAAAATACCTCCAATCAGCGGAAAAACCTATCAAGGGGATTTCTTGCAGCCTGCTTATTTTGAACAGGAAGTAAAGGCGGAGAAAATTACACCGATTGACGATGTATGGAATGAATTTCCGCATTTGAATCAGCATGAAGTACGAGCGCATTTGGCGCGCTGTGGTTTGAAGAATGAGCATATCACCCGGCCTTTGTCTGCGCTTAGTGGTGGAGAACAGGCTAAAGTTCGCCTTTGTAAACTGTTAATGCGTGAGAGCAACTGGGTACTGTTTGATGAGCCTACCAACCACTTGGATGTCAAAGCAAAGGATGAACTCAAACGCGCTTTGAAGGAATACAAAGGGACCGTATTGCTTGTATCCCACGAACCGGACTTTTACGAGGATTGGGTAACCAAAACGTGGAATGTAGAAGAGTGGTCTAGTAAAGTTAACTAAAATCCAGTTCTGACAGATTTCACACAAGGTGGGGTTTGCAGAATTAGGAAAATATGCTAAGCTATCTTTAGCTGATACAATAAAATAGTCACACTAGGGGAGCCGCCCATGCGGCTGAGACGAAAAAAATGGATTTCGGACCCTTTGTACCTGATCTGGGTTATGCCAGCGTAGGGAAGTGAGTACTGTACAAACAAGGTAGTAGCTCTTTACTTTTGTTTGCGCAGGGAACGATATACGTTTACGGATATAATAGTCCGTTCGATTTTGAACGTTTGTCAAGCCACTTCCTCTGGGAAGTGGCTTTTTGCGTTTCGTTCATCTTCATTTGTTCGAGCTTCCGTAGACGGATTTACATATGATCTCCTTTCATTATTGCTGGTACATGTGGCTGGCTCCGTATGATATTACCCAATAGGGAGCTGCAACAATATAGTTCAGCTTATACGATTATTTTATATTTTTTAGTCCAAGTGAGGTGAAAATGAGATCGAATTACACGTAATTACGATGGAAAGTGTCTCCTGTGTGGATGTACCCAAAGTGGCAGCCGCTATTTGTCCTTATATTCATTATGTACACGCACGTTCGAAACAGAAGGGTGCCTCTGCTTTGCTTTCTTTGACTCGTAGCATGATCGAGCAGGAAGTTCCTTTGCAGCAAATTGTAGTAAATGACCGTATGGACGTAGCTTTACTTACCTTGGCAAGAGCTGTCCAGCTACCTGCTAATGGGTTATCTGTGATGGATGCGAAAAGTCTGCTTCCAGTGGGTACACGCTGTGGAGTGTCTGTACATTCCTTGGAGGAGGTGCAGACCGCTGAGCAGGGGGGAGCAGACTATGTACTATTTGGTCATGTATATGAGACCTATTGTAAGGCCGGTCTTGTACCGCGGGGTGTAGCACAGCTTGAACGCATTTGCAGATTGTCGGCCATTCCGGTGATAGCGCTGGGAGGCATACAACCTCATCATGTTCCAGAGCTCTATCATGCCGGAGCAAGCGGAATTGCGGTGATGTCTGGTATATGGGAAGCAGAGTCACCCGTTGCAGCAGCGATGGAATATAGGCGAATGGTAGATCTTGTAGTTCACGACCTGTAGCAAGAAAACGAGACGAAGGGAAAGCAGAATGCTCACCGGAGAGGAGACACGGAACATATGTCAAAGACACATACAGAGAAAAAAGCAATAGGACACGCAGAATGCTTGGTCATAGGCGGAGGTGTGATCGGCAGTGCCATTGCTTATCATGTGGCTAAGGAGGGACGAAGTACAATTATGCTGGAACGATGGATCCCCGGTGAGGGAGCATCAGGAGCAGCGGCGGGAATGCTGGCAGCGGAAAGCGAAGAGTTCTCAGACCTTGAGCTGGCGCGATTTGCTCGCGCAAGTCGAGATGCTTTCCCTGACCTTGTCTGTGATTTGGAGCGTTTATCGGGTATTTCAGTTGATTTTCGTACAGAAGGTTTTGTGACCCCTTTTCGTTCAGAAGCAGAGGGCCAGAGACGCTGGAATGCTGCGAATATCCGAGAGGATGATAGCCCTATTTGGTGGGATGCCAGGGAATTGGCTCGACGGATTCCGGGCTTGGCAGATCAAGTAATTGGGGCTATATACCGATCAAAGGAGACACAAGTGGCCCCTGTTCAGCTTTGCCGTGCTTATGCAGGGGCAGCTGCGGTGCTGGGAGCAACAATATGGTCTGGAACTCATGCTGAGGAACTGATCATACAGGACGGCCGAGTTTGCGGTGTGCGAACGGATAGTGGATTTTTTTCCTGCGATCAGGTCGTGATTGCCGCAGGCTTGGACAGCTTGAAATTGCTAGAACAAATTGGATTTGATTATCCTCTTTATCCAGTCAAGGGTGAAGTGGTAGCAGTCTCCTTGAAGGACCATCCGTTGGATTATACCATTTATGCCGATGATGTTTACCTCGTGCCTAAACAGAATAACGAGCTTTGGATTGGGGCTACGAGTCTTCCACATCAATATGACAAAGAGGTGACCGTAGGAGGCTTAAAAGGACTGTTAGTACGTGCATCTGCCTGGTTGCCGCGTGTACAAGAAGCTTCTTTTATACGTGCTTGGGCGGGCTTACGTCCACAGGCAGCTGCGGAGCGTCCTTTCATTGGCCCTGTTCCTGGAGTAGAGGGCGTCTATGCTGCAGTCGGGCATTATCGTAACGGTGTCTTGCTTAGTGATGCGACTGGGCGAGCGATGGCAGCTATGCTTAAAGGGGCTGATGCGGCTGGACTTGGAATAAGCAAATTTTCTTCTGAACTCCTCAAGGAGGAAAGCTTATGAAGCTGATCATTAACGGACAGAGCATGACCATTTCTAATCGAATCACTCATGTGGATCAATTGCTGCATGAACTTGATTTAAAGGTGAAAACCGTAGTGGTAGAGCTGAATCGGCATATATTGACCCGTGAAGATCATCATGAGACGGTACTTAAGGATGGAGATTGCCTAGAAATCGTACATTTTGTAGGAGGCGGTTGATCATGTTAACCATTGGAAAAGCATCATTTACCTCAAGGTTGTTGCTGGGAACAGGGAAATTTTCGGATCTGGATATCCAATCCCAGGCTGTAGAGGCTGCTGAGACGGAAATATTAACGTTCGCTGTGCGCAGACTGAATTTGGAGGAACGGGATAAGCAACATTTTCTTGATACGCTAGATTTGAGCCGGTATACACTTCTTCCCAACACAGCAGGAGCAACAACAGCAGAAGAGGCAATCCGTATTGCCAAGTTGGCAAAAGCCTCTGGTTTGTGCGACATGATTAAGGTGGAAGTCATTGGGGATAACAAAACGCTGTTGCCTGACCCTTTTGAAACGTTGAAGGCTAGTGAAAAACTGCTAGAGGAAGGCTTTGTCGTACTGCCCTACATATCGGATGATGTGATACTAGCAAAGAGGCTGCAAGAGCTTGGAGTACATGCCATTATGCCTGGTGCCTCACCGATTGGTACAGGACATGGTTTGCTCAATCCGTTTTCATTAGAGTTAATTATTGAGCAAGCAGAAGTTCCGGTTATCGTCGATGCAGGTATTCGCTCACCTGGTGACGCAGCAATGGCGATGCAGTTGGGAGCAGATGGTGTTCTGCTAAATACAGCTGTGGCGGGAGCGAAGAACCCTGTGAAAATGGCTGAGGCCATGAAGCTGGCTGTGCGTGCAGGCAGATATGGTTTTGAGGCAGGGATGATACCTGTAAAACGATATGCTTCAGCGAGCAGTCCAACTGAAGGTATGGTTCAAGGATGAGGATATCTGAAAAATCCGGTGCTGGAACATCACAAATTGATCGTTATTCCAGACAGGAAAGGTTTGCACCCTTTGGGCCTGCAGGCCAACGCCGGCTTGCTTCTTCTCACGTACTAATCATAGGTGTTGGAGCGCTGGGTACAGGCATTGCAGAAACGCTAGTTCGTGGAGGCGTAGGTACGGTAAGTCTCGTAGACCGGGATTATGTGGAATGGAGCAATTTGCAACGCCAGCAGCTTTTTCAGGAAAGTGATGCAGCGCAAAGGTGTCCCAAAGCAATAGCGGCCCAGCGAAGATTAAAGGATATTAATTCGCAAACAGTCATACATGCACATGTTTTGGATGTTGGGGTAGAAGAGCTGGAAGAGTTGATCCAGGGAGTGGATCTCATGATGGATGCAACCGATAACTTCGATACCCGGCTTCTTATGAACGACATGGCTCTCAAGCATCATATTCCTTGGATTTATGGAGGATGTGTGGGTAGCTACGGTGTAACTTACACTTTTTTACCGGGTCAAACACCTTGTCTACACTGTCTGATGGGAACTGTACCGTTTGGAGGAGAAACATGTGATACAGCCGGCATTATTCCGCAGGCAGTACAAATGGTCACCGCTAACCAGACTACAGAAGCTTTCAAACTTCTTGGTGGATATCCCGAGGACTTGAGAGGAAAATTGCTTTCGTTTGATTTGTGGAAAAATGAATATGTAGCAATAGCAGTGGATCGTCTTAAAAAGTCGAATTGTCCTTCTTGCGGTAGCCAACCAACGTATCCCTATTTATCGGCCTCTCATCGGCAGAAAACAGATGTTTTGTGCGGTAGGGATACCGTTCAAATAAGACCTGCCAACCGGATATATCTGAATCTCGCAGAGATAGCAGATAGATTTGCAGCATTGGGCGAGGGAAACGTAGAGTGGAATTCGTATCTGGTTTCCTTTAGTGTGGGAGAGCATCGCTTGGTGGTTTTTGCAGATGGCAGAGCGCTGATCCATGGGACAAAGGACGTGGCCAAAGCAAGAAATCTATATCATCGTTATTTGGGCTAAAAACCATAAACCTTAAAGCAGAAAGCCATTCTTCAGAGAATGATTTTCTGCTTTTTTGTTACACTAATACAAATATGTTTAATGGCTTATAACAAACTTGTTCGTATCCAATATGTAATGCGATGTCCAAACCAGGTGGGTGAAAAAGATGAGCCCGTTAATTGTACTTGTGGATGAAAATGAAGCGCCCGCTGTATTCGTTCGTCCATTGGAGCAGGCAGGTTATCAGGTGGTTCATGTTCGTAATACGTCGGATGTACGCTCTTATATAGCTCAGCATCCTGTAAGTTTGCTACTCCTAAACATTAAAGATGAACAGGCGGGCACTCAAGGCTTGATTCGCATTTTGCAGCAGAACCATCCTCATGTCCCGATACTTGCAATGATTTCATCAGATGAAGAGGCACATATGGTTTCCTGCTTTGAACAAGGAGCTCATGATGTAATGGTAGTGCCCTTTTATCCTAGAGTTCTTCAGGCTAGAGTGGCTAATTTATTACGAATTTTTGGTGTTGAACGTGATGTGAAAAGGGCAATCGAAGCGGGGGATATACATATAGACACTGCAAGCAGAATGGTGAGCAGAGGGGAGCGAAAACTGGAATTAACTCCAAAAGAATTCGATCTTTTGCTACATCTGGCAATACATCTTAACCAAGTTTGCAGCAGGCAGCAAATTTTAAAAGATGTTTGGAAACATGATTATATCGCTGATACGAACGTAGTAGATGTGTACATCAGGCATTTAAGGGTTAAAGTAGATAGAGGACAAAAGTTTAAAATGATTCGAACGGAACGAGGTATTGGCTATTCACTCAGAACGCCAACCGAAGCAAAATAGCATAAGTTATATAAAAAAAGCCGGAACTTTTCGTCCCGGCTTACCTATTTCAAATGAGTGTTACATTACAGCACGCGACGTGCTTTAATGTATGTTCTTTTCCAGTTGCCAGAGTTTAAATCAGAGATGGTCACCCCAGGTCCGCCGTAAGTGTGTAAAATTTTACCCCCGCCCATATATACTGCTACGTGAGTAATGTTACGTCCTGTGGCACGGCTACCGCTTGAAAAGAAAACTAAGTCCCCTTTTTTCAAATTGGCCTTGGATACGGCATGTCCGACTTTAGATTGTTGAACAGAAGTACGCGGCAAATCGACTCCGTATTTCTTGAATATGTGCTTCATGAAAGAAGAACAGTCAAAATTGCGTGTGGTGCTTGTGGAAGCTCCAAACTTATAAGGAGTACCCATATATTTTTTGCCGTAGTTAATTACTTTTTGACCTACGGTAGTAGTAGCAGTAGCAGCTTGTGCTGTATTTGTTCCCTCTATGGCAAAAGTACCAAAGCCGATCGTGGCAGCGACTCCTGCGATAATTACCTTTTTTATGATTTTATGCATATTCATGTTGTAAATACCTCCAAAAATTGATTTGTGCAATAATTTGCTGAGTTGCTAACTAACTGACAGCGTTGAGTATAACAGTTTTGAAGCCACCTAATAGTTGGAAAACTACTCTCAAATGCTTGAGGGACAAGGCTTACGTCGTAATTATTAAAAAACGATTAAAAATTACAATTTGTAAAAAATAAAATGATTCTAGAACCTGTGAAAACGGAAAAACCCTTGTTAATCAAGGGTTTTGAGTGGGTGAACAACTTTTGAAATAGTTACAACAATGTCATAATTAATCCTTGCTTTGAATAACGAGTAGTAGACCGCTTTTAATAGAAATTGTACCTTTTGCAGCCGTTAGCTTATTGCTAACACCACGTGATTGTCCCATTTTAAGGGTTGCATTATGAAGTGGATACATAAATCCTTCCAGTTGTATACCTGTTACTTCGGCGGTCATTGGAATCAGCGATGCATATGTATAGCCCATAGGCTGGATCTCGAGCGTTGATCCGGTCAGCTCGATATAATTATGTGCGTCCATGATAGCGCAACTAATATGATGCTGCATAGCCCGTACTAATATTTGAACATTGGCTAATGTGTGGTCCATCCGAGTACCAGTCACACCGAGCATGAGTACATGATCTGCTTGTTCGTCCATAGCGATTTCTAAAGCGAGTTCTGTATCTGTTAGGTCCTTAAGTACTGGATCACACGCAAGCATACGTTGGCTTGCTGATTTTACCCTTTCTTGTTCCTCTGAAGTAATCGAATCAAAATCTCCTACAGAGACATGAGGCGTAATACCGTGTTCTATCAGGAACAGGGCACCTTTATCTGCACCTATAATAAAATCATCGGGTTGTATTTGTTGTAAATCTTCTTCATTAAGACGACCGCCTGAAAATACAATGGCTCGTTTTTTCGTCATATCCAACATCCTTTCTTTCTGCATACGGTCCCATATATACGATCATTTTAAGTATACCGCGATAAATATGGCTTGCACAATTTTGGAGGACCTGGCTACAATGGAACAGAAAAAAGAAGTGTGACGTGAATAGGAAGGGGAACGAAATGATTAACGTTTTGTTTGTGTGTTTGGGCAATATTTGCCGCTCTCCCATGGGGGAGGCAATACTGAGACATAAAGCAAAGGAACGGGGATTAGACGCAGAAATCCGGGTGGACTCGGCAGGAACAGGCGATTGGCACATTGGAAATCCTCCGCATGAGGGAACGCTAAAGCAGCTTAAACTGCACGGAATCAGCGAACAAGGCATACAGGCACGACAAATAACGGATCGTGATTTTGACGCGTTTGATTATATTGTGTGCATGGATGACTCTAATGAACGAAATATGCGTAAACTTGCAGGTGGAGCAGATGCTGATATTCTAAAGTTCATGGATTTGCTTCCCCAAGAAAAGTTAAGAGAAGTACCCGACCCATATTATACCGGAAATTTTGAAGAGACCTATCGATTATTGGACGCGGGATGCGAGGCCTTGCTGGACAAGATCATAGAAGAAAAGCTATAATGTGAACGACAGATGACGGCAATCGTTGCCGTTTTTCGTTATACATTTTTGAAAGCGTAACCAAATTATAAAAAAGAGGAAGGAGCCTTATGACCTCCTAGGTCAATGCTCCATTCCTCATCATGCTGGGATGTTTTTTACTCAGGCACGATCCAAAAAATACATTAGCGCGTCAGGCAACTCGTTTTGCCAAAAGCCCCATAAATGTTTGCCATCCTTTTCACGGTAAGAAACTTCGGCGTTCCGCTCGCGCAGTAAATCTGCGCATTGACGGTTCAGCTCTACAAAGTTGTAAATGCCGGTATCACTCTCAAAAGCATCTTCCTGAAGGCCAACTGTCATCCAAACATTTAGATGCGACAGTTCTTTCTCACGGGCAATAATTTCTTGCGAAGCTTCATAGTAGGCACCTGAGAGGCTGATAATACGATTAAACAGCTCAGGATACAATAGCGCCAAATGCAAAGACACACTGCCTCCCAGTGAATCTCCAGCAAGAATGCGGGAAGTTGCATCTTTTCTTATAGGATACTTTTGCTCCACATAGGGAATAATCTCTTCTGCAAAACAGGCAGTGTATGCCTTAAAACGATTGCCGAAGGGAGCGTACTCCTGAGTTCTGATTTTGGTGTTCACTTCTACACCTACAATAATGAAGGGTTCCACGCCTTCATCCAGTATGAGACGGTTGGCGTGTGTTGCAATGCGTCCAAAGTTGAAGAATTCCTCTCCATCCTGACAGTAGACGACAGGGTAGCTCAATATTTCATTATAGCCGGGCGGCAAATAAATCCGAAGAATTCGGGTTTCGCCAAGTAAGCGGCTGTCTACTTCGTCTTTAAGGATAGTTCGTTTTAAATACCGAGAATCCGTCATTTTTCGTCACCTTTCTTGGGTATTATTTTGCATTAAGGATCACAATAAGTTAAGATTACCCTGATTGCAATAGATGTTTAAAATTTCAATCATGTACTAAGCTGTTATAGTAAAAAACACACCCTGTTACATACACAAAAATGTGGCAAACTCAAAAAAAATAACTAAATCTTTGACGCGAGCGATATAACAGGTGTATAATAATCCTATAACAGCGGAACTTGATATTCAAATTTTTTTGTTGAGGTGAAGAAAATGAGCAAGGTTCCTTATGAAGTTTACACAGAGGAAGTTGAGGCTCTGTCCGTGCTTTCTCCGGATGGTGAAATTATCAATAAAGATAAATTGCCTAAACTTACAGATGATCAATTGAAAGAAATTATGTATCGTATGGTATTTACACGTACTTGGGATGACCGTGCTGTTAACTTGGGCCGTCAAGGACGTCTCGGCTTCTACGCTCCGGTATCCGGACAAGAAGCAACAATGGTTGGTAGTGAATTTGCGCTCCAAAAAGAAGACTTTATTGCACCAGGCTACCGAGATATTCCGCAACTCGTTTGGCATGGCCTGCCATTATATCAAGCTTTCTTGTATTCCCGTGGTCATCAACACGGTGGTCAAATTCCGGACGGCGTTAACGTATTGATGCCGCAAATTATCATTGGTGCGCAAATTCTGCACGCTATGGGTATTGCAATGGGCTACAAACTGAAAAAACAAAAACAAGTCGTCATTACATATACAGGCGACGGCGGTTCTTCCGAAGGTGATTTCTACGAAGGTCTGAACTATGCTGGTGTGTACAAGTTGCCAGTTATTTTCTTTGTGCAAAATAATGGTTACGCGATCACAACGCCATTCTCAAAACAAACAGCTGCTCTTTCGATTGCTCATAAAGCAGTAGCTGCTGGTATTAAAGGTGTTAAAATTGACGGTATGGACGTGCTTGCAGTTATTAAAGCCGTTCAAGAAGCTGCAGAGCGTGGACGTAATGGCGAAGGCGCAACATTGATTGAAGCCGTTACTTACCGCTTCCGTCCGCATTCCCTTTCTGATGATGCGACGAAATATCGTTCTAAAGAAGAAGAAGGCGAATGGAATGCAAAAGATCCAATTGCCCGCTTTGCGAAATATCTTGAGAAAAAAGGCCTTTGGACTGAAGAAGATACAGCTCGCGTAAAAGAAGAAGCTAAGGCAAAAGTGAACGAAGAGATCAAAAAAGCCGAGAAAACAGAAAAAATGACAATTCCTGGCCTGATCGATAGCATGTTCGAAACTACGCCTAAGCATTTGGAAGAACAAAAAGCTGATTTTAAATAATTGAACTTGAAAGAGACCGGGTGGCAACCCGATCCGGTCTGCTTTTCGATTGACCTGAACTGAAATTGATCTGTCAATGTTTAAGGAGGAAATGAAGCAAATGGCACAAATGAACATGAAAGAAGCGATTCGTGACGCACTGCGCGTAGAGTTGAAACGCGACCCTAACGTCCTGCTTTTCGGTGAAGACGTAGGTCATGTAGGTGGCGTATTCCGCGCTACAGAAGGTTTGCAAAAAGAATTTGGCGAAGAACGTGTATTCGATACTCCGCTGGCGGAATCCGCAATCGGGGGTCTTGCTGTCGGTCTGGGTATCCAAGGGTTCCGCCCTGTAGCTGAAATCCAGTTCGTAGGCTTTATCTTTGAAGCGCTCGATCAAATGGCGATTCAAGCATCCCGTATGCGTTACCGTTCCGGTGGACGTTACAATTCTCCAATCGTATTCCGTACACCTTTTGGTGGCGGTGTTAAGGCAGCCGAGCTGCATACAGATTCCTTGGAAGGTCTTTTGACTCAAACACCAGGTATTAAGGTTGTTGTTCCTTCCAACCCTTACGATGCAAAAGGTCTTATGATCGCGTCTATTCGCGATAACGATCCAGTATTTTTCATGGAGCATTTGAACCTGTACCATGCATTCCGTGCTGAAGTTCCTGAGAATGATTACACAGTTGAACTGGGCAAGGCTAATGTAGTTCGTGAAGGTTCTGATGTAACGATCATTACTTACGGTATGATGGTACACACTTCAGTTAAGGCTGCTGAAGAGTTGGAAAAAACAAAAGGTATTAAAGTGGAAATCATTGATTTGCGTACAATCAGCCCGATTGACATTGATACCATTGTTGCTTCCGTTCAAAAAACAAATCGTGCCATCGTTGTTCAAGAAGCGCAAAAGAGTGCCGGTGTTGCTGCTGAAGTTATTGCACAAATTAATGAAAAAGCAATCCTGCATCTGGAAGCACCAGTTCTGCGTGTAGCAGGTCCGGATACCGTTTATCCATTTGCTCAAATTGAAGATACTTGGTTGCCAACGCCAACACGTATCATTGATGCGGTTAATAAAGTATTGGAATTTTAATTAAAGCACACCGTAAATTTGGGAGGTTTTAAACGTGGCAAAATTTGAATATAAATTCCCGGAGCTAGGTGAAGGTCTTCACGAAGGCGAAATCATCAAGATGCACATCAAGCCCGGCGACAAAGTAACTGATGATGATATCATCATGGAAGTACAAAACGACAAGGCTGTAGTTGAAGTTCCATGTCCGGTTAATGGTACGGTTCAAGAAGTATTTGCCAAAGACGGAGACATCTTTAACGTAGGTCAAGTTGTAGCTATCATCGACGCAGAAGGTGAACTTCCTGAACAAGAAGATGCACCGGAAGCACCAGCTGCTAGCCCTGAGCCAAGTGCTGCTGCGCAAGGCGGAGCTGCAGGTACAGCTAGATTTGAATATAAATTCCCAGAGCTGGGTGAAGGTCTGCACGAAGGTGAAATCATCAAGATGCACATCAAGCCCGGCGACAAAGTAACTGATGATGATATCATCATGGAAGTACAAAACGACAAGGCTGTAGTTGAAGTTCCATGTCCGGTTAATGGTACGGTTCAAGAAGTGTTTGCCAAAGACGGAGACATCTTTAACGTAGGTCAAGTTGTGGCTGTGATCGCTGCTGAGGGTGAGCTTCCTGAGCAAGAAGAAGCACCAGCTGCTGTTAAACAAGAAGAGGATGCTGCAAAAGGTGGAGCGAACACGCAACCAGGTGCAACACCTGCTGCTTCAAATAAAGACGTACTGGCTACACCTAGCGTCCGCAAATTTGCACGTGAGCAAGGTGTTAACATCGCTCAAGTGAGTGGCTCCGGCAAAAACGGTAAAATCACTAAAGAAGATGTAGAAGCTTTCAAAAATGGCGGAGGCCAAGCGGCTGCACCAGTAGCGAAAGAAGCTGCAAAAGCGCAAGAGCCAGCTAAAAAAGAAGCGAAAGCTGCAGCACCATCCGCACCAGCTGCAGATCCGCGTGCTGAGGAAGAACGCGTACCATTCAAAGGTATCCGTAAAGCAATTTCCAATGCTATGGTTAAGTCAGCTTACACAGCTCCACACGTTACAATTATGGATGAAGTGGATGTAACCGAGCTGGTTGCTTTCCGTACTCGTATCAAACCAATTGCAGAGAAGAAAGGTACAAAAGTAACTTACCTGCCGTTCATCGTAAAAGCTTTGGTTGCTGCTTCCCGTCAATTCCCGGCTCTGAATGCCTCGATCGACGAAGAAGCTAACGAAATTGTCTACAAAAAATACTACAACATCGGTATCGCTACTGATACAGACAACGGCTTGATCGTTCCTGTTATCAAAGATGCTGATCGTAAGAGTATCTGGATGATTGCTGATTCCATTCGTGATCTGGCTGTACGCGGTCGTGATGGTAAATTGGCTGCCAATGAGATGAGAGGAAGCACGATTTCCATCACGAACATTGGTTCCGCAGGCGGTATGTTCTTTACTCCAATCATCAACTTCCCTGAAGTTGCAATTTTGGGTACTGGCCGCATCAGTGAAAAAGCAGTCGTGAAAAACGGTGAAATTGTTGCCGCTCCAGTAATGGCTCTTTCCCTGAGCTTTGACCACCGTATTATTGACGGTGCAACTGCTCAAAACTTCATGAACTATATTAAACAGCTGCTCGCTAACCCTGAGCTGCTTGTAATGGAGGTGTAATCAATGGTAGTAGGAGACGCTTCTCTGGATATTGACACATTGGTTATCGGTGCGGGTCCTGGCGGCTATGTAGCTGCCATCCGTGCCGCACAATTGGGACAAAGCGTATTGATCGTTGATAAATCTGAGCTTGGCGGTGTTTGTCTGAACCGTGGATGTATTCCATCCAAAGCTTTGATCTCTGCGGCTCATCAATACGAAGCAGCTAAACATGGCGAAACTTTCGGTATTACAGCTGAAAATGTAAAAGTTGATTTTGCTAAAACACAAGAATTTAAAAACGGTGTTGTTAAGAAAATGACAGGCGGCGTAAGCGGCTTGCTCAAAGGTAACAAAGTTGAAGTTTTCAATGGTGAGTGCATGTTTATCAACGAAAACGAAGCACGTGTATTCAACGAACATGAATCACCACGTTACCGTTTTAAAAATGCAATTATCGCAACAGGCTCCCGTCCTATCGAATTGAAGCCATTCCCGTTTGGCGGACGCATTCTGTCTTCTACTGAAGCATTGAACCTGCCTGAAATTCCGAAAAGCCTGATCGTTATCGGTGGTGGATACATTGGTGCAGAGCTTGGACAAATGTATTCCAAATTCGGTTCCAAAGTAACGATCATTGAAGGTATGGATACTGTTCTTCCTGGCTTCGATAAAGATATGACTTCCATCGTTTCGAAAAGCATGAAGAAAACAGGTATCGAAATCTTCACTGGCGCTAAAGCGGAAAGTGCGGAACAAACTGATAAAGATGTAACAGTGAAATTCTCTGTTAATGGTGAAAGCAAAGAAGTAACTGCTGAGTACCTGCTTGTAACTGTTGGACGTCGTCCAAATACAGACGGTGAACTGGGTCTGGATTTGATCGGTGTAGAACTGGATGACCGCGGAATGGTGAAAGTTGACCACCAAGGACGCACAAGCATTCCTCACATCTTCGCAATCGGTGATATTGTTCCTGGTCTTGCTCTGGCTCACAAAGCTTCTTACGAAGGTAAAGTAGCTGCTGAAGTAATTGCCGGCCAACCATCCGTTGTAGACTACAAATGTATTCCGGCTGTTGTGTTCACAGATCCAGAATGCTCTAGCGTAGGCTACACAGAGACACAAGCTAAAGAAAAAGGCTACAATGTCAAAGTTGGTAAGTTCTCTTACGGAGCAAACGGTCGTGCTGTTTCCCTGAACGCTGCTGAAGGCTTTGTGAAAATCGTAGCTGACGCAGATACAGGTCTGGTACTGGGTACGCAAATCGTAGGTCTGGAAGCTTCCAACCTGATTGCTGAGCTGGGTCTGGCGATTGAAATGGGTGCTACACTTGAAGATATCTCCCTGACTATCCATGCTCACCCTACACTGGGCGAACTTGTGATGGAAGCAGCAGAAGTCGTAATGGGTCATCCGATCCACGCATTGGCGCCACGTCGCTAATTCCATTTCATTATCTTGTTTTTGGATTCATACATGAAAAAGAGGCAAGGAGCGCTATATGTGTGCTCTTTGTCTCTTTTTTTCAAACTTTAAGATTATTGGACTATCATGAAAATTCACACAGTACATGGTCAAAAAAGTACCCTACATGATAAACTAAATATAGATTAATGGTGTAGATCGAGAGTTTTCAAAATTAAAAATGGACGATACTGTTTTTTATTCATGCTCAAAGGAGAGAAACGACGTGCGCAACTACTTGGAATTGCTGGAGGATATTTTAGAGAACGGGGTAAAAAAAGAGGATCGGACAGGAACGGGAACATTATCTGTTTTCGGAAGGCAACTTCGTTTTGATCTGGCCAAGGGCTTCCCGTTAGTGACCACTAAAAGAGTACATTTGAAATCCGTTATACATGAGCTGTTATGGTTTTTGCGAGGTGATACCAATATTGCTTATCTCAAGGAGAACGGAGTTAGCATTTGGGATGAATGGGCAGATGAACAGGGGAATCTGGGACCTGTATATGGATCGCAATGGCGCGCATGGGAAACAACGGACGGACAACATATTGATCAAATTGCGAATGTCATTGAAGCTATCAAAAACAATCCGGATTCACGTCGACATATCGTCAGTGCTTGGAATGTGGCTGAAATTGAATCGATGAAGTTGCCGCCATGTCATTTTGTATTTCAATTCTACGTAGCTGGAGGAAAGCTATCCTGTATGCTGACGATGCGTTCAGTGGATACCTTCCTTGGACTGCCGTTCAACATCGCTAGTTATGCATTGCTGACGCATATGGTTGCACAGCAGTGTGGTTTGGAGCCTGGAGAGTTTATTTGGTCAGGTGGCGATGTGCATATTTATTCAAACCATATACAACAAGTGCATACGCAGTTGGAACGTGACCCATATCCGTTACCACAGTTAAAAATCCTGCGCAAACCGGAATCCATTTTTGATTACACTTACGAGGATTTTGTTTTTGAGAATTACGAGCATCATCCAGGGATTAAGGCGCCTGTCGCCATCTGATTAGAGGAGGTGGAAAGATGAGCATTTCGATGATATGGGCTATGGCGCAAAATGGTGTGATTGGTCGGGATAACAGACTTCCTTGGCGCCTTCCCAGAGACATGGCCTTCTTTAAAGAGCAGACGATTAATAAAACAGTACTCATGGGACGCAAAACGTGGGAATCCTTTGGCGGGAGAAGCCTACCAAACCGCCGCAACGTCGTTTTGACTCGTGATGAGCACTATCAGGCAGAAGGTGCAGAAGTGATCCATACACTGGAGGAGGGGCTCCAACTTGCACAGCAAGAAGAGCTAATGGTCATTGGTGGATCGGAGATTTACTCACTGTTTTGGCCACATGCGGATCGGCTGATTGTGACTCGAATTGAGGAGACTTTTGAAGGCGATACGACGTTTCCTGAGCTGGATTGGAGCGGCTGGACTATAGTCAGTGAGACGCCAGGTATCAAGGACGACAAAAACTTGTATGACTACTGTTTTGTTGTTTACGAGAGAACAGAATAACATACATGAATTCAACCTAGCTCATTTGAAAAATTAATAAACCATATAAAAAATCCTTTTGGCTGTAGATGCAGAAAGTTGCATAAGTTTTCATTACTTTTACGCTGTATTGTGATACAATAAATCAAATTCAATGAGAACAGACCCTTTCATAACACAAACAGACAAGTTCGAATTTGATTAGAATTCTGAATGGATGATCGGGGTTCATAAGCGAAGAGATGGGGGAACGTAACATGTCTACACCAACTGGATTTATGGAATACACACGACAACTTCCTACAGACCGGGACCCGGCAGAGCGTATAAAGGATTGGGAAGAATTCCATAAGCATATGTCTGAAGAAGAGCTGCGTACCCAAGGGGCGCGTTGTATGGACTGCGGAACTCCTTATTGTCATACGGGGATGGATCTCATGGGAGCAACTTTAGGCTGCCCGGTTCATAATCTTATTCCGGAATGGAACAATCTCGTATATCGTGGTTTGTGGAAGGAAGCGTTAGATCGGCTGCACAAAACGAATAACTTCCCCGAATTTACGGGGCGTGTCTGTCCTGCGCCATGTGAAGGCTCATGTACTGTTGGCCTTATCGGGCAGTCTGTTACCATTAAGACAATTGAGGAAGCGATTATCGAAAAAGGTTTTGAGGAAGGCTGGGTTGTTCCTAACCCGCCGGAAAAACGTACAGGAAAACGAGTGGCTGTTGTCGGCTCGGGTCCTGCGGGATTGGCTGCGGCAGCACAGCTCAACAAAGCAGGACATAGCGTGACTGTGTACGAGCGTGCAGATCGTATAGGTGGGTTACTGATGTATGGAATCCCATCCATGAAGCTGGATAAGAAGGTTGTACAGCGTCGTGTAGATTTGCTGGAGGCTGAAGGTATCCAATTTATCACGAATACGGAAATCGGCAAGGATATCCCTACTGAGCAGCTGATTGCTGACTATGATGCAGTTGTGCTATGCGGTGGATCTACAAAGCCGAGAGAATTCAATATTGAAGGCAGCGATTTGAATGGTGTCCATTATGCTATGGATTATTTGAATGGCACCATCAAGAGTTATCTGGATTCCAACCTCGAAGATGGCAACTATTTGTCCTCCAAAGGTAAGGACGTTATTGTTATCGGTGGCGGTGATACAGGTTCGGACTGTGTAGCTACTTCTTTGCGGCACGGTTGCCGGAGTGTCACTCAATTTGGCACACACACCAAAGCTCCACTGGAGCGTGATCCGATTGCGAATCCTTGGCCGCAGTTTCCGAATGTGTACTCTCTCGACTATGCACAGGAGGAAGCTAAAGCATTGTTTGGGGAAGATCCGCGTGAGTTTTCCATCATGACAACCAAATTCGTGGGTGATGAGAATGGCAATCTGAAAGAACTGCACACCATTCAAATTCAACGTATTGTCGATGAAACAGGACGTAAAATCTATCAACCGATTCCAGGTACGGAGCGCGTATTTCCGGCACAAATTGCGCTGATTGCGATTGGGTTTGACGGACCTGAGCAAACGATTGTGAAGGAAATCGGTTTGGAAACAGACCGTCGTTCCAATGTTAAGGCACGTTATGGGAAATATGTGACGAATGTGGATAAGGTTTTTGCTGCAGGTGACATGCGCCGCGGACAAAGTCTTGTTGTGTGGGCTATTAATGAAGGTCGAGAAGCAGCACGTGAAGTTGATAAATACCTCATGGGTGCTACTGTTTTGGTATAATTATAAATTTTTATGTTACCGTTACGAATCAAGTAAAGGCTCCATCTTAGGATGGGGCTTTATTTGTTTTTAAAGCTTTATCACTAGTAGTTGTTGAAACCAATTTTCTAGTGAGGTATACAAATCGTTGTGAATTCAATGTTATATAAAATCACTCTAAATTAACTTTTTAATCATGTAGTTGTTATCTATAGTGATCATAACATAAATAAGGACGGTGTGTGTAGCCTTTTTTAAAGAAAATACATTTATTTTACAAAATAATTAGATGAAAACTTAAATTGTGTAATATAAATTAACATTAATATTACACAAATTTGCTAATAGTGCAGTTTTATTTTGGGTTTTCTATATTTATATTGCTTTAAAAGGAAGATGACATGATCTTTTCCAAGGTTACATAAAATCATGACCTGAGAGAATCATGATATCTATGGTATAATAGACGTACATTGTTGAAGCGCTAGACTAAATGAATTTACAAAGGAGCTTTCGCCGGGAGAAGGCTCCTTTTGCATGAGGCCGGGAACCTGTGTTTTCATTTGCGTTCCATGTATATCTATGATTCATGGAAGAGAAACAGAAGGCCGTCAGGAAGGAATGGAATGAATGAAGACGTTGATTATTGCTGAGAAACCAGATATGGGGCGGACAATTGCCGCTGTTATGGAGCCGCGTGCTAAAAATAACCGTACCTATTTGGAAGGGGAGAAATACATTGTAACCTGGGCGATCGGTCATTTGTTGGGTCTGGCTGAGCCGGATGCTTACGATGCTAAGTACAAACGATGGAATATTCAAGATCTTCCGATTATCCCTGAACAATTCAAAATTGTACCTAATCCGAAAACAAAAGATCAGCTAAAAATGATTGGTGAGCTGGCCAAACGCTGCAATGCCATCGTGAATGCTTGTGATGCTGGACGGGAGGGGCAATATATTTTTGCGTTAATTCAGCAGCAGTTAAAGCTACGACAGCCGGTTAAGCGATTGTGGATCTCGGACTTGACGGCGGAAAGTATTGCGACAGGCTTTGAACGATTGCGAGATGCCTCGGAGTTTGAATTCCTGACTCAAGCTGCGCGGGCACGAAGTGAAGCAGACTGGCTGATTGGCATGAACGCCTCCAGAGCGTTCACAACACGACATAACACCTTGCTGTCGGTAGGACGGGTGCAGACTCCCGTGTTAGCACTAATTCATGATCGAGAAAAGGAAATTGAAGCATTTCAGTCTCAAACCTTCTATGACGTATGGGCTGAGTTCAAGCAAGATCAGATTAAGTACAAAGGGGCATGGCAGGGTGATCGGCTGACGAATCCGGAAGAAGCTGAGGGGATCGCTGCGGCGGTACGCGGAAAAGAGGGTGAAATTACCAAATATGATACAAAGCAGACAAAGGAGTATCCTTTTAAATTATACGATTTGACGCTGCTTCAACGCGAGGCGAATGCCAAGTACGGTTATTCGGCTAAAAAAACGCTGGATGTGGCACAAGCGCTTTATGAGCGTCACAAGGTCATTTCCTATCCGCGGACCAACTCTAATTATGTGACAGAGCAGAATATAGACGGCATGCATAAGGCATTACGGATGCTGGGGACAGGCCCTTATGCTGATCTGGTACAACAAGCAAACCCTAATTTGGTCCATAAACAGAATAAATCGGTCTGCAATCCGTCTCGTGTTGAGGATCACCATGCTATTTTGCCGACGTTAAAAAGGCCGGGAACGCTAAGCAAGGAGGAACAAAATGTATATGACCTGGTTATTCGTAGGTTTCTGTCGCATTTTTTTCCGCCAGCTGAATATAAAATGCATACCGTAATGACGCAGGTGGACAAGCATCTGTTTAAAACTAATATTAAGGAGCTTCTGTCCTTGGGATGGAAAGTGGTTTTGGGTAAGGCTGATCAGGATAAAGGTAAAAAAAGCAAAACATCCAAAAAAGAGGATGAAGAGGAAACGGACGAGTGGACGGACAAGAAGTTTGAAATTGATGCAGGGCGTCCGGTAGATTGTGTGCGCGCTGAGATGAAAGAAAAGGCGACTCAGCCTCCTAAAAGCTACACGGAGGGCACATTGCTTAAAGCGATGGAAAGCGCGGGCAAGCAGATGGAGAATGAGGAATTACGCGAGGTTATGAAGGATGCTGGCTTAGGTACACCTGCGACACGGGCCGCTACAATTGAACGATTAAAGAAAGTCGGCTACATTGAAATGAAGGGCAAAAAGATTCTGATTACGGATAAAGGAAAGATGGCTATTAACCTGATCCGTCATGCCGGGGTAGATCTATTAGCTTCACCGGAGATGACAGGTCAATGGGAACGCCGTCTTCATCAAATTTCCAAGGGTGAGGCAGCTCAGGAGAAGTTTATGGATAACGTTAAAAGATTTACGTTGTCCATCATTGATAAGGTAAGGCAGCAGCCACCTGCTCCCGCAAATGCCTTTGGCGAGGAGGCAAGGAGTAATCGCTCGGGAGGAAAGACGAACGCCCGCGGCGTAGGTACGAGTGGACGTGCCACCACCGCCAAAGGAAGAGACCGCACAGCATCAGGAGGCGGTAGCAGTGCAGGAAGTGCTGCGCTAAAGCAAGCATCGGCGCCAATAAGTCGCAGTTCGACTACAAAAGCAGTGCGGAGCTCATCTGATGGACAGTCAGATACTTCAGCGAGCCAAAGGCAGGCGTTAGGCAGCTGCCCGTGCTCCAATTGCGGTGGAAGCATTATTGAAGGCCGCAAAGGGTATGGGTGTAGCCACTTTAAGCAGGGCTGTGGTTTTGTCATTTGGAAGGAATATGCGGGCAAGCAGATTACCGAAACGATGCTCAAGTCCCTGCTCGCCAAGGGGCAGACGCAATTGTTGTCTTTTAAACGTAAAGATGGATCGACCGTCAAAGCGCGGATTGTTCTGGATGTGCCAGGAACAGGACAACTTAGCGTTCGTGAGGATGCCTGAGATAGGAGCATCAACAAAAAAGGACCCTATCCGAGGGTCCTTTTTTGTTGATGCAATTGTATGCTTTCGTGGATCACCCGTGGCACTTCTGTTAGCTTTTGTATAGTATACATCACAGAGTTCACGTTTTTTTGCAATTCAACCATATTGTAAATCCATTCTTTGGGCTGCTTAAGATACACAGCGTGAATACCTGCCGCAAGGGCTGGAGATACGTCGGTGCGTAAAGAATTCCCAATCATCCAGGTAATGTTTCGGTCCAAGCGATTCATTTGGATGATTTCTTCCAGTGCATCTACATTTTTATGCTGGCGAATGTAGATACGGTCATCAAAGTAAGTAGCCAGCTTCATTTGTTCAATCTTTCTTTCTTGAATGACCTGCTCACCCCCAGTGTAAAGATGAAGGGAATGCCCTGCTTTTTGGAGTGAATTTAACGTTTCGGCCATACCTGGATACGGTTCGATTTCCTGCTCGTACACACTTCGGCCAAGCGAGCGAAGCTCCTGCTCTTCCCGAGAATCCGTACGGCGTCCAAATTGTTCCGAGAAAAACTGGTACGTATCTATTAGGGATTGTGGAAAATGCTCGCTGGCAAAACCCACCTGATGAACTCCAGCCACATCAATTTCGATTTGTTTTTCACGGATCGAATTTCTCGTTAGGTTATGAGCTGCAAACCATTCCTGAAGCAAATCGAAAAAGTGGTTGAGAATAAGATCGAAATACTTGTTGCAGTGGACCAAAGTGTCATCAAGATCAAATAAAATGTGCTGCTTCGGATACGACATGATGCATACTCCTTCCAAGCCAAAGCTTTAACGGTGTTCGGTTTATAACTAAGTTGAGATTCAAATTACAGTCCAATATAGGATTCCAAAAATACCTGCAAATCAGCCGCACCGTCGGGACGGATGCTGAATTTTTCCTTGTGATAGCGTCCAATGTGAATGCGGAGCAAGCCAGCCACACGCAAAATCATCATATCAGACATAAGTGTATCTTCCAATCGGCTCAAATCATGACGCATGTCTTCAAGAGACTTAGGACCTTGAGCTACATAACGCAAAATGCGCAGTCGTTGCGGATCATTGACAGCACGAGTAAGCCGTAGTAGAAGCGTAGGCGGTTCTTCCTCACTCTCCTCGGGAATATCTACCGGATACTGGATCAGCAGTGTACGGGTATAAAAGCAATATGAATTAATTGGGCGATTATGGACGACCGGAAACAGCACCACTGTATCGAGATCTTCCATATGTGGGACGACTAGCCCGGCTGTTGCATATTCAACAAGTGCTTCCGGTTCCATTTTACTTAACAGCATGCGCTTTTCCGCAGCGTCTTCTTCTGCCAACACACGCAGTTCGCCTTCCAAGGTCCGAAAATAATCACGATCCCACAATCTGAGGAGTGGTGCATATACCTTACGAATGCGTAAAGATTCTTCAAAGGTTAAAAAAGGAATATGCGGAACAAGTAGCTCAAACATATCCTTGTCCGGTCCGTGATCCAAGTAAGAAATATAGTCGGATATTTCATCTGATTCCGGTCGAAGCAACGCCCAGGCATAGAGTGCGTCATAATCGCTAAAAGGGCAATCCTGAGCTGTAGCAAGCTCAGTACGAACTTCTTGTTGTAGTCGTGCATCCACCTTGTCGATCCATTCATGGCCCAAGTCCATATCTTGGACCCACTTTTTAGTTACATAGGCCATAAAGCTGCCGAGCAATTCATAAATTGGAGAAGTGTCTATTTTAATTTGATAACTCATGGAACCAAATGCCTCCTATTCTGTCTTCTAGCCCAGAGCGGTGAACGTAAATAAAGCCCGTCCATAAGCAAAACATGAGCATTTTGAAATTGCCCACTTATTTATTATGGCTTGTTCTGCCGGGCATTGTCCACTATAATATGAAATAGTGCGTTGTGACGTGAACTTGGTCGGATTGAACATACGAGGCTCACCAAATGGAGTCGGATACATACCAGACTAGCTCTATCCGTAAAATCGTCATCTCAGATGGCGATTTTTTTCTTTCTCTCTTTAATACACTAAAATTAACGCTAAAAACATCTTAATATGTAATATACCGATTTTTCAGATGGTCATGGTATACATCGTGATAAGAATTATTATTGATTATGGTATCAAATGCAAATCATTTCTAAGCATTCATTTTATGATGTTAATAATTTAATTGTTCGGGCAGGAGGAGCTAGGATGTCGTCGTCGTTACGTGTTCATTATTTTATTTTAATTGCAGTTATTATTGTTGCTGGATTATGTCAGGGTTTACTATTACCTATTTTGTCGATTTCTTTGGAACAAATGGGGGTTTCGTCTTCGCTAAACGGAATGAACGCGGCTGCACTGTATATTGGTTCATTTGCAATGACACTGGTGGCTGAACGGACTTTGGGATGGCTGGGGTTCAAAAAGCTGATGGCCGGTGGTCTTGTGCTTGTGCTCATTACCCTGCTGCTGTTCCCGCTAATTCCTGATATTCGGATTTGGTTCGTACTGCGTCTGCTCGTAGGTATTGGAGACAGTGCGTTGCACTATTCTGCGCAGTTGTGGATATTGCTAGTAACTCCACCAGAGAATCGAGGCCGCAACATTTCCTTTTATGGTATGTCTTACGGTCTGGGTTTTGCATTAGGCCCATTGGGATTATGGCTACTCGATTATGGAATGCTGGTTCCATTTGCTGCGTTGGCTTTTTTGTGCTTGCTTGTGTTGCTGTTAGTGTTAATCAAGTTACCTGACTCAAGACCCGAGAAGCAGGAAACTGAGGCGCGTCCCGCACAAAGATTCCGACGCAGCTATAGCTGGGCATGGTATGCTCTGTTGCCTGCATTTCTATACGGTTATATGGAAGCGAGCCTGAACAGTAATTTTCCAGTCTATGGCCTGCGTATTGGCTTCCATACCGATGAAATTGCTGCTTTGCTGCCTTTCGTTAGTTTGGGAGGCTTAGTGTTGCAACTGCCTTTGGGTATATTAAGTGACCGTTGGGGACGTAAAAAAGTGCTAATGAGCGTAGGTATAGCGGGAGGATTGTCCTTTATGTTGCTACCCTGGAGTGGTAATCATTTTATGTTCACTTTGGTATTGCTGACCATCGCAGGTGGATTGGTAGGCTCCTTTTTCTCACTCGGTTTGGCCTATGCAGCTGACCTGTTGCCCAAATCATTTTTGGCGGCTGCAAATGTGCTGGCATCCTTTCATTTTAATCTGGGAAGTGTGGTCGGACCTAATATTAGCGGAGGGTTGCTAGACATTGGAACTCAAGGCAGCATGTTTCTAGTTCTTGGAGGTAGTTACATTGTTTTCGGATTGTTGGGTCTGTTTTCCCGAAAAAGAGTACCGGCGGTTTAAAACTGCGGTTTGCATGGTATTTGTTTCACAATTACTATAAAATATAAACATGTATTGATGGCGGACAAAGGGGAATCATAGATGATTAAAATTCGGAAGCTGACCAAGCAAGTGGGGCCTGAACGTACCCCGTTGCTTCGAGGGATTGATGCTGAAATTCATCAGGGTGAATTCATTGCTATAGTGGGGCCAAGCGGAAGTGGTAAAACGACACTTCTTCGCTGTCTTGCTTTACATGAATCTTGGGAAGAAGGCAGTTTAATTGTAGGAGGCAATGATGTACTGAAATCCGGGTGGACAGGCAAGATGAAATTAAAGCGGGAATGGGCATATCTGGAGCAAAATCCGCATCTTAATATGAATCGGACCGCTCTTAAAAATGTGCTCATTGGCAGATCGGGTCAGACCCCCTGGTGGAGAATGGTTACTGGCATGGTGCGTTCCGACGACTATATGGGAGCGATGGACGTTCTGGAGGATCTGGGTCTGCTGGATAAGGCGCATGATAAATGCGACAAACTCAGCGGCGGCGAACGGCAGCGGGTAGCCACAGCGCGTGCTCTCGTTCACGGAGCCAAGGTTATTTTAGCTGATGAGCCTGTAAATGGACTTGATCCTGCCTCAGCAGCGCATGTACTGGAAACCTTTCGCAAGCTGTGTTCTGACGAACGAGTAACAATCATTACTGTACTGCCGCTGGAAATGGCTGAACGTTTTGCTTCCCGAATCTGGGGGCTGAATGAGGGCGAGCTGGTGTTTGATATCCAGGGAAGACGATTGACACAGGCAGAAAAGAACAAATTGTGAAGGGGACGGCAAGAGAAGTGAAAAAAATGCTGTTGAAAATGGTGGCGTGCTGCTGTTCCTTGCTGCTCCTTGCCGGATTTTTAAGCGGCTGTAATGTGATTAGCGATCCGATTTCGCTGATGCAGACACCAACGATGTCTGATGAGAAACAACAGCTGAATGGAGCAGTGAATACGCAATTAGGGGCGGTACAGCCTTTAAGGCCGAATGATCCGGATGATCCTACGCCAATTCGGACGGGAGATTTGAATAATGATGGTATAGATGAAGCGGTGCTCTTTTATGAAACACCAGATGAGAGCGTAAAGATACATGGTGCCTTGTTTGAAGATCAGGGCGGCACGTGGGTAAAGAAGCTTACATTTGATGGGGAAGGCACGGTGTTGGAATCATTTAAGCTTGTGGATTTAACCAATGACGGTACGCTTGATATTGTAGCAGGTTTTTCGAGCGGAGACAGTAGTGAGAACGGGGACCAGAAGGGCCTCATCGTATACTCTTATACTGGAGGAACGTTGGAAAAAATATATGCAACGGGCTATACGGACTTCGTTGTAGACGATTTTAACCATAAGAAGATGGATTTGAACGGGGACAATCTGAATGACTTGACGATTATCTTGCTCCGTCGTAATGAATTTTTTACCGTGAAAACATTCCAGTTCAGCGGAGGGACCTTTAAGGAGATCGGGTCGTTGGAATTGGACAGTCAGGCTTTAGGCGTCTACAATGTCGTCGCTGGTAAGGTAGCCCAAGGTAGGCAAGGGATCATTATTGATACAAAGATTGCCGAGACAACTACGGTTTCCAATGTTATCGTGATGGATCACGGCAAACTCAGAAAGCTCAATCTTATGGATGTTACCTTTAAGGATGCTACCATCGCCAGTGGTGATGTGGATGGTGACGGTATTCTCGAATTTGGGAATTTAGAGAAGCCTAAAGGTTGGAGCAACAGGCCGCTGGATGAAGTTCCTTATTTTGTATCGTTCTATCAGTGGGATGGGGCCAAAGGGACGATTTTCAAGCAGCAACAGTATCGTGATTCTAATGAACAGGTCTACTTCAGACTGCCGAAAGAGCTGCATGGCAAGGTGACTATTGATCCGAAGGTTTCCAGGAAAGACAGCTATTTGCGGTTTATTCTGGATGATACAGACAAAACAATAGCGGAAATTAAATTTTTCTCATTGTCACAATGGGAGCGAAACAATGAAGGCTATAGCCAATTGTGGCGAACGAACGCACAGGTAATTGGCATTAAGCGATCCAGCGAGCTGGAACCACGTAAAACCATTAAAAACAAGATGGGGGAAAGGCAGGTAGAATAGAGTGAGTAAAGTTTTAATCATGGAAGATGAGGAATCGATCCGTAGCTTTATCGTTATTAACTTGAAACGTAACGGTTTTGAGGTGCTGGAGGCAGCAGATGGGCATGAGGCTCTGAATATTTTGAACACGGTGCGGGATATTGATATCGCGCTGCTTGACGTGATGGTGCCTGGGATGGATGGTTTTGAGGTTTGTCGGAGAATTCGGGAAACGAATGAGCGTATTGGCATTATCTTTCTGACAGCCAAGGTACAGGAACAGGATAAGGTGTATGCCTTGTCTGTAGGGGCTGATGATCATGTGAGCAAGCCTTTCAGCCCGACAGAGCTGATTGCACGTATCCAATCGTTATTGCGTCGGGTAAATGTACATCGTGAAACAGCAGCCAAGGTGTCTTTCCAATCCGGTCCGTTCACGCTGGATTTGATAGCTAAGCAATTTAAGAAAAACGGACAGCTGATCGAACTGACACCGACAGAGTTTTCGCTGATTCAGTTTTTTCTGGAGAAAGAAAATACGCCGCTTAGCCGAGATGTGCTACTTGACCACGTATGGGGCAAGGAATATATGGGCGATCCGAAAATTGTAGATGTGAATATCCGACGTCTGCGGCAGAAAATTGAAAACAATCCATCCGAGCCGGCTTTCTTACAAACCGTGTGGGGACATGGATATAAATGGAAAGGTCAGTCTCAATGATCAAAAAGGGGATTCGCCGACAGATTGTGCTTCACTATTTTTTCGTAGTGTTCTTGGCGCTTCTGTTAGTAGAAGTCATTTTTATGTTTGCACTCCGGTCGTATTATTACGACTCCATTTACAAACACATCGAAAGCCGTATCGAATCGGTAAGTGAATTTGCATCCAAATTCAAAGAGCCAGAACAGTCTTTACAATCGTATTTGTTGAATACATTTTCTCTGCCCTTCACTGAATTACAATTGCTTGATGAACAGGGAAATGTAATTGATAACTCGACAAATTTTGCTGCGGATCTAAGTGTGCAAACCAGTGATGTGACACAAGCCTTAGCTGGAGATACGGGCAAATGGATTGGAAAGCAACCCGGCACGGGACAGCAGGTGATGGCGGTATCTCAGAAACTGGACAATATCGTCGGAGATCAGGTGTATATTATCCGGTATACGACTTCGTTGGAATTAGTAAATGATAAATTATTCATCATTACATTATTTTCGGTGGGAATCATGGCAGCTGTACTGATTATTGTATTTATAGTAAGCACAGGGCTTGCCAATTCCATTGTCAGACCGATTAACAATATTCGCGATGTATCTGCTCAGATGGCGCAGGGACGATTTGATGCACGTATCAAAGGCGATTATCGCTATGAACTGGGTGAATTGGCATCGACGTTGAACTACATGGCACAGGAGATTGTCCGAACCAATCAAATCAAGGATGATTTTATTTCTTCTATTTCTCATGAGCTGCGTACTCCGCTTACATCGATTAAGGGCTGGAGTGAAACGCTAAATTCTGGCGGGTATGACCCGGAAGAGACTAAGATCGGGATGCAGATTATTTCCAAGGAAACGGATCGGCTGATTGGCTTAGTGGAGGAAATTCTCGATTTTTCCAAACTGGAGCAAAATGCCATGAAGCTCGTGATGGGAACAGTTGATCTTCGAGAGCTTTTGCAGGAAATTATGCTGAACGTATGGGCAAAGGCAGAAATGAAGCAGATCAAGCTTCAACTGGATTCCGAGGAAACGGCTTATCTCGTTCATGGAGACGGTAACCGTCTGAAGCAGGTATTTTTGAACATTGTAGATAATGCTATCAAGTTTTCGCATGAAAGCTCGATTATTTATTTGTCTCTTCAACGCATTAAGGGTAATATCGAGATATCGGTACAGGATACGGGGATTGGGATTAGTGAAGAAAACCTTGCCAGAGTAAGGGATCGCTTTTTCCAGGTAGACCACCAAAATGGGGGGACGGGTCTCGGATTGGCAATCTCGCAACAGTTTGTTGAGCGTCATCACGGTCAGATGCTCATCAGAAGTGAATTGGGAGCTGGAACCACCATTACGGTTTCATTGCCTGCTCTGCAAGCAGAGTCATCCGTGGAACTACCACAACTCTCGGAAGGGCAAATTTAAAGTCAGTTGTAAGAGGTAATAAAAAACAGCCAGTCCTCACTATATTGGAGGGCTGGCTGTTTGAAATTTTAGGGAGAGTTATGATGTAAAGCCTTCTGCACGCAAGCGTGTGTTACGCTCATAGGCTTCTTTTAGCATACGTGTAGTTTGCGGCCGTACTGCCATTTTACCAAATACTGTTTCATTGGGTCCGATAACCATAATTTCGCTCGGATTACCTTTAATCACAGCACCATCACGAATCACAGCACCTTCACCGATAATGGCATGCTCAATATGCACGTTGCGCCCAATACGTGTGTCGGGCATAACGATACTTTCCTTGATGGATGAGCCTTTTCCCACCTCGACGCCACTAAACACTACAGAGCGCTCAATTTGGCCTTCTACTTGGCAGGAATCATGCAGGAGGCTGTCCAATGACTGCATTTTACGACCAGGCACCTTTTGCGCGCTCAGCCTTGTGCGGCGTTCACGTGTATACATCGGCCAGTCTTGACGCTGAAGGTCAATTGCGCAATTTTCATGGAGCAGGTCCATGTGGGAGTCCCATAGGCTTTTAACTGTACCTACGTCTTTCCAGTAGCCCTGGAATTCATAAACGTATAGAGATTCTTGGTCCGCCAGCATTTTAGGTATGATATCTTTGCCAAAATCATGACTGGATTGAGGATCCTGTGCGTCTTCCAACAGGTAATTTCTTAAGTAATCCCATTTGAAAAGATAAATCCCCATAGAGGCCAAATTACTTTCGGGTTTCTCCGGCTTCTCTGCAAATTCAGTGACACGCAGATCTTCATCGGCGCTCATAACACCAAAACGGTGTGCTTCATCCCAAGGAACCTCCATGACAGAAATGGTTGCCGCAGCTCCTTTTTCCTTATGGTAGTTCAGCATCTCGCGATAATTCATATAGTAAATATGATCACCGGATAAAATAAGCACATGCTCTGGATTTTGGCTGTCAATATATTCGATATTCTTATGAATAGCATCTGCCGTTCCTAAGTATTCAGCGTTACCTGTATTATAAGATGGAAGCAGGGTAATTCCTTTGTCATCCGTTTTTGTAAGGCCCCATGGAGTCCCATCCCCAATATGTTCGTGCAAGGATTCCGCCTCATATTGCGTCAGTACACCTACAGTATCAATGTTTGAATTTACGCAATTACTGAGAGGAAAATCGATGATCCGGTAATGACCGCCAAAAGGTACGGCGGGTTTTGCAATCGTTGAAGTAAGGGGAGCAAGACGGCGTCCCTCTCCGCCTGCCAGCAGCATGGCAATGCATTCTTTATTAAACATTTCGTTTCCCTCCCGGTTTAGTTGTCTGTTGTAGTACATACATAAACGGTATGGGGTACTCTTGAAACCATCAGGTATATAAGATTCCCCAAAAACTAAGGTTTATTTTTTTCCTAGTCATTTTTCTGTTCATTGTGGCTAGAATGGGGTAATAACTCAGGTCAGCTTTGACCCAAAAGCGAATGCATTACCGACTCATACATTTTTACTCACAAAACATAAAAGGGTGGTGACGTGATGACAGACCAAACTCTTCCGCAACAGACGATATCATCGGAAGATACTTATTTGTTTCATGAAGGAACGCTTTATCACAGCTACCGATCTTTGGGTTCCCACCTTACTGTGGAGAACGGAGAACAGGGCGTTCGTTTTACGGTCTGGGCTCCTCATGCTCTCCATGTCGGGCTTGCTACAGATCGCAACAACTGGAATGGGGAACAGGATTCCTTATATAGGGTTCCCAAATCCGGTTTTTGGAGTCGTTTTTTTCCGGGGATATCCCAAGGAACATTTTACAAATACGACATTACAGGTCCAAATGGTGAACGATTTCTGAAAGCAGATCCTTACGCCGTACGTGCTGAAGTAAGACCGGCTACGGCGTCAGTGGTAGCTTCATTGGATGGTTATGTTTGGAATGATGCAGCTTGGCGCCGTAAACGTAGAGCACCATATGGTAAACCTCTACATATATATGAGCTTCATCTAGGCACTTGGAAGCAAAAAGCAGATGGTACGTTTTATACATACAGGGAGATGGCTGAGCTTCTTGTGCCTTATGTAACAGATATGGGGTATACACATATTGAGCTGATGCCGCTGAGTGAGCATCCGTATGATCTTTCCTGGGGCTACCAACTCACCGGGTATTTTGCACTCACAAGCCGTTATGGTGAACCACATGATTTTATGTATTTGGTGGATCGTTGCCATCAGGCGGGAATTGGAGTGATTATGGATTGGGTTCCAGCTCATTTTGCCAAGGATGCTCATGGATTGAGACGGTTTGACGGATCGCCGCTGTTCGAATACGCGGACCCGCTAATTGCGGAAAAGCCCGGCTGGGGAACCCTGACATTCGATTATAGCAAGCCAGAAGTACGTTCTTTTCTGATCTCCAATGCATTGTTCTGGATGGATGTGTACCATATTGATGGTCTGCGTGTAGATGCAGTGACGAGCATGTTACGGCTTGATTTTGAAAAGCAGGATGGACAATATTGTCTCAATTCCAAGGGAGGGATTGAAAATGAGGAGGCTATCGCCTTCCTTCAACAGCTGAATGAGACGGTATTCCGCTATTATCCATACGCACTCATGATGGCAGAGGAGTCCAGCGCTTGGCCGATGGTGACCTCCCCAGTAAGCGATGGAGGACTCGGTTTTAATTACAAATGGAATATGGGTTGGATGAACGATACACTTGATTATATGGAATCAGAGTTTGATCAACGACCCGATCGCCATAATTTGCTGACATTCCCCATAGCCTATGCGTACAGCGAAAATTTTACACTGCCATTGTCACATGATGAGGTTGTGCATGGTAAAAAGTCGCTGCTTGATAAAATGCCGGGCACCTATGAACAAAAATTTGCCGGACTACGGGCACTTCTTGGCTACCAAATGACCTCACCAGGTAAAAAGCTTTTATTCATGGGAGGGGAATTTGGTCAATTTATTGAGTGGAAGGATGAGGATCAGCTTGACTGGTTTTTGCTGGACTATGACAGTCATCGGTCTCTGCACGCATATTCGAAAGCACTGAATCATTTATATCTTCAGGAGAAGGCACTATGGGAATTGGACCATTCGTGGGACGGCTATCAATGGATTGAAGCTGAAGACCGCGGACAGAGTGTGATTACGTATTTACGTAAAGGCAAAAAAGCAGGAGATACGCTGGTTGTCCTCATTAATTTCCAACCTGTGCCAAGAGAAAATTATCGAATTGGGTTGCAAAAGGCAGGAAGCTATATGGAATTACTGAACAGCGATCATAAGGACTTTGGGGGGAGTGGTCAGCTTAACTCTGGGGTGATACGTACTTCCAAAATCCCTTACCACGGCCAGCTTCACAGCTTGGAAGTGACGATTCCACCCCTAGGCATCGTTATACTCAAGAAAACACCACCACGTAGGTCTAAAAAAGTAGATTAACCACATAAGGAGGAAGCACATATGAACATTTTGTTTGCGGCAGCAGAAGCACATCCATTTATTAAAACAGGCGGGTTGGCTGATGTTATTGGCGCACTGCCAAAGGCACTTCATCAGGCAGGATGCGACGTCCGAATCATCTTACCTAAATATGCGGGCATTCCCGATACCTATAAGAAGTCTCTGCGTCCGGTAACGGTCAAGCATGTAGCTGTAGGCTGGCGTGATCAGTATTGTGGAGTAGAGGAGCTGACGTTGGACGGGATCAGGGTTTATTTTATAGATAATGAATATTACTTCGGTCGTGACGGTATTTACGGTTACATGGATGATGGCGAACGCTTCTCCTTCTTTAACCGGGCGATTTTGGAAGTGCTGCCTGAACTGAATTTTCGGCCGGATATTGTGCATTGTCATGACTGGCATACGGCAATGGTTCCGCTGCTTCTGAATGCCGATTATCGACATTTGCCCTTTTACAACGATATTCGCACGGTGTTTACGATACATAATCTGTTGTATCAGGGTGATTTTCCATATGAGGTCTTAACGGAGCTGCTTAACTTGGATGGAAGCTATTTTACTTCCGAAGGTGTGGAATATTATGGCAGACTGAATTTTATGAAAGGTGGGCTTACTTACTCCGATCATGTCACGACCGTGAGTCCAACCTATGCAGAGGAGATTCAAACTGAATTTTACGGATACGGACTGGAGGGTTTACTTCGTAAACTAGGAGAGCAGGGACGCTTAACGGGGATTGTGAATGGAATTGATACCCAAAGCTACAATCCTGCCACAGACAACCGTATTTATACAAAGTACCGCACAAGTCTGGCAAAGAAAAAGGAAAATAAAATTGCCTTGCAAAAGGAGCTAGGTCTGCCGGTGCGTCCGGACGTACCTATGATAGCAATGGTAACTAGACTTGTGGATATGAAGGGACTAGATCTGGTTACGAGAGTGCTTGACGAAATCTTGTATTATGACGATATTCAGTTTGTCGTGCTGGGAACAGGGGACCCGGCTTTTGAGCACTGGTTCCGGGAAGCAGCGGGACGGTATCCTCTGAAAATGTCGGCGCAGCTTACTTTTAGCGAGCCACTGTCACGAAAAATATATGCGGCAAGTGACATGTATCTTATGCCATCGAGGTTTGAGCCTTGTGGGATTAGTCAACTGCTGGCGCTTCGTTATGGAAGTATCCCTATAGTGCGAGAAACTGGAGGGCTGAACGATACTGTACAGGCTTACAATGAATCCACAGGTGAAGGTAACGGTTTTAGTTTCACGAACTATAATGCACATGACATGCTGCACACCATTCGTCGTGCTGTTGATTACTATCGCCAACCTGAGCATTGGAACAAGCTTATACAGACGGCCTTTGCAGGAGAGTACAGTTGGGATGTATCGGCCGAGGCTTATATGGATATTTACCATTCGCTAGCAAAGATTGATGGAACAGAGTAGGATACCATATTTGTGCTAATAAAAAAGGGAATCCCTTTAGCCAGTGTCTGGCTGAGGAATTCCCTTTTTTGCTGCGGTCAGTCGCCCCCGCCACCACAACTGCTTCCACACGAAGATCCGCTGCTACAAGAGGAATGACTCCCAGAATCGCCTGAATCGTGGTGAGAAGAGCCTCCACCATGAGAACTGTCATGGGAGGAATGATGGTGCGAGTGGTGTGTATCCCAGTTTGAGCAGCCGCTTGCAGAGCTACAGCCGGATGAACTGGCTAGGGCGGCACTGCTTGTAGAGTCTGGGTGCATGTGTATGGCAAATTCATCAGGCCGATACCATGAATACCACACAACAGCCAGTAGCAAATAGTCAACCTGCAAATAGTTGATCTTGGGGAGCTGCTTGCCCTCAGGATCATTTACAGCTTTATTTACCCGCTCACGGAGGTGTTGGACTATCTTATGAATCGCTTGTTGTGTCTGCTTTGAAATGCCCATATTTTCACTTATATTCCATCGGTCACCTACTGGCTGCGCTGAAGCTGTCAGGTTGTAATAGTGTGAAAGCTCATCATTCGGTAATGGATGATTAAAAAAAGTTCCCCACAAACTGGCGCTATAGCGATTCCAGCCAAAGCATTCCACATACAACCAGTCAAACCACGCCCGCTCCTCTGGCATCGGCTGAGAGCTGCCCGAATGGGGAGCATGGTGAAGCATACGACCAAAAAAAGCTTCCGAGAACTGCTGGTATTCGCGCGTAAACATTAACATTTCGTGCCATAGTTCATCCACATCACTACTGAACATAGGCACTCGATTCATAATCGCGCATAGCATGAAGTATCGTTTTAGCTCATGCCAGCGCCAGTCATATTCTTGTTCCGTCAGATTAGGGTGGGCTTCCATGACACGTTGCTTTACGTTGTGAGCATAGGAGGCTGGAATGGATCGCTCCAGCAGCTCCTTCAGCTCCGTAATTTCTGGATGACGCTCTTGCGTGAGTGACGAAGGAGACGGGGAACTAAGGAAAAATGCATTCCGGCGGCGCGTGCTTCTGTTTCCACGATTCCTGCGTATTGCTCGGAATATAAACCAAAAAATGATGAGGTCAACCACAATAAACAACGTCCAAAAGCTACTCATACTATTCATAAAGGCACTCCTTTCTCCAAGAAGACGGCATTTCCGATTTTAGCTTTTGCTATTCAGTAGAGCGAATTCTTCTTTAATCTGTGCCAGCAGCTCAGAACCTGTGATTACATCGCAAGCTGTCCATGCCAAGGTCCTCGCGGCCAAGAGCATTCCTTCCATTGCGCGGTCCTGCATCGCCAAATCGCGGAATTCTGGTGTATGCAAGGCATGCTTCTCGTCAATAACTTGAATGTACGGATGGATCGCAGGGCAATGAAGTGATACATTTCCGATATCCATAGAGCCATGATCTTCGCCTTCCGTAATATCTTCTTGCGCAATACCAGCCTGCACCAAATTTGCAGTAAAGATGTCGGAGAGTACACCGTTAGTCACCATTTCATCATAAGAAGTCTCATAATTGGAGGTTTCCAAGCGACACCCGGCTTGTAAAGCAGCTCCTTCAGCAATTTGAATAACACGACGGGTAAGCGGGTTCAGTTCTTGGCGTGTCGCGGCTCTCACGTAAAATTGAGCTGAGGCGTAATCAGGAATAATATTGGCAGCCTGCCCACCCTGATTAATGATGCCATGGATACGTACTGTACTTTTCACCTGTTGCCGAAATGCGTTGATCCCATTAAACGTTTGAATCACAGCGTCCAAGGCATTAATCCCTTCGTGCGGACTGGCCGCAGCATGAGCGGATTGACCAAAAAATTCGAACTGTACAGCATCAATCGCCAGCGATTTTCCTGATTTTTCGTAGCGATCGAAGGGATGTGTCATCATGGCTATGTCGCAATCATCAAACAATCCAGCCGCCGCCATCGGAACTTTTGCACCGCGTGTTTCTTCGGCAGGTGTGCCGTATACACGTACTTCTCCACCAGTCTCGTCGATGATCGATTTGAGACCGACGGCAGCGCCTGTACTCATCATGCATATCAAATGGTGTCCACAGGCGTGCCCTAAACCTTTCAGGGCGTCATATTCTGCCAGAAAAGCAACAACTGGTCCAGGCTTGACTGCTTTGTAAGTAGCAATAAAGGCCGTTTCTATACCCAATATGGGTGCCTGAACTTCAAAACCGTGAAAGGCAAGTTCTTCTTTTAGACGGGCAGAGGCCAGGAATTCCTCGTTTCCAAGTTCAGGGTTTGCGCCTATATACAACGAAATGTCCTTAAACCGCTCGGCATGCTGTTCAATGGTGTGTTGAATGGTCTGTTTAAAATTCATGCTGAAAACTCCTTTATATATGCTGTAATGTAGGTACTGCGATAGATATACTAAAATTGTACTATAACATTCATTGCATAATCATGCATATTCATTTATAATGACACAATCTTATTTATTATAAAGAATTTAAGGAGAGAAAAAAAGATTGAAAAAGGCATATCGTTTTACCGCCCTGGTTTTGACGGCGGTTATCTTGCTGTTGGCTGGTCTTCCTATGCTCACTGCATACGGATCGGAAGGAAAGCCACAGAAAAAACTTGTAGTGGGTATGAGTGCTGACTTCCCGCCGTATGAGTTTCACAAAGTTATTAACGGTCAGGATACCATTGTCGGGTTTGATGTTGAAATCGCCAAGGAAATCGCCAAGGATCTGGATGCAGAGATGGTCCCAGAGGACATGAGTTTTGACTCTTTGCTGCCTGCTCTGCAAAGTGGTCGCGTAGACCTGGTGCTGTCTGGTATGACACCGACGGATGAACGCAGAAAGAGCATTGATTTTTCGGATGTATACTATCGTTCCAAGCAAGTCATTATGGTACGTCCAGAGGACAAAGACAAATATTCAACGATGGCTGCTCTAAAAGGAGAGAAGCTCGGTGCGCAGAAGGGGAGTATCCAGGAAGAAATTGCGCAAAAAGTACCTAATGCTTCGGTAACCTCATTGGATAAAATATCCGATCTGGTACTCCAGCTTCGGACCAAGCGTATCAACGCGGTTGTAATCGAAGATACCGTTGCTAAAGGATACACGCTAGACGGTACCGTAACACTTGCCAAAGCAGTACCTGAAGATGAAGGAGCAGAAACTGCTGTAGGCATCCGTAAAGGAAATGCGGAATTGCTTGCTTCAGTAAATAAAACGTTGGCTCGCCTGAAAGCGGACGGTTCGATTGAGAAGTTTTCTACAGAAGCGAGTGCACTGTCTGCTGACAGACAGGTTTCTTCGAATAGCATTGTAGATATATTTTTGAAATATCGCAGTTTCTACGCTACGGGTATCGGCTACACTCTATTGCTGTCTGCGCTCGGAGTACTGTTCGGATTCATTATTGGGCTGATCATATCCTTGCTACGGATGAGTGGTATTCGTATTATCGAGTGGCTAGGTACCGCATATGTAGAGATACTGCGCGGCACACCTATGCTGGTGCAGCTTATGATTATTCATTACGGAGTTGCTTTGACGTTAGGTGTTAATTTTACGCCACTCCAGTCCGGTATAATTACGTTGTCTCTGAATAGTTCGGCATATTTGGCTGAAATTTTCCGTGCTGGTATTCAGGCCGTAGACCGTGGACAGATGGAAGCTGCCCGCTCGCTCGGGATGGGACGAGGCAAAGCGATGCGTCACGTTATTTTACCGCAAGCATTTAAATCTATATTGCCTGCTATTGGTAATGAGTTCATTACGATCATTAAAGAATCTTCTATTATTTCGACCATTGGGATGGTGGACATTATGTATCAAGCCCAGGTCATTAAGAATATTACCTACGAAGGCTTAAGTCCATTCGTAATCGCAGCCGCTATTTATTTTGTAATGACATTCAGCTTATCTAAGCTGTTGGGTTTATGGGAAAGGAAGTTGAGAGCCAGTGATCACCGTTAAACAACTGCGTAAATCATTCGGTAAGAATGAAATTTTAAAAGGCATTGATATAGATATCGCCAAAGGTGAAGTAGTCGTCATTATCGGCCCGAGTGGTTCGGGGAAAAGTACGTTTTTGCGTTGTATGAATCTGTTGGAACAGCCAACAGAAGGGGAAATCTTGTTTGAGGGTGAGCCGATTACGGCCCGTGGTCATAATATTAATGCGACTCGGGAGAAGATGGGGATGGTTTTCCAGCATTTTAATCTGTTCCCGCACAAAACAATACTGCAGAATCTGACGCTTGCACCAACGCAGGTGAAAAAGCAGTCGGGGAAAGAAGCGGAGAAAATTGCGTTGGAGCTCCTGCGGACCGTGGGTCTTGAGGATAAGAAGAATACCTACCCGAACCAGTTATCTGGCGGTCAAAAGCAACGTATAGCGATAGCACGTGCTCTGGCTATGCAGCCGCACGTAATGCTGTTTGATGAGCCTACTTCAGCTCTGGACCCTGAAATGGTTGGAGAGGTTCTAGATGTAATGAAGAAGCTCGCTGAAGGCGGCATGACGATGGTGATCGTGACGCACGAAATGGGCTTTGCCCGTGAAGTAGGGGATCGGATCATCTTTATGGACAACGGCCAAATTATAGAGCAAGGCACGCCTGAGCAAGTTTTTGGTACTCCAAGCCATGATCGTACTCGTGACTTTCTTGCTAAAGTACTGTAAGAAAATGCTTTTATAAAATATTGACATAGCCCTTCTCGTGACGATGGTTCACGGAGGGCTTTTCTTTTTTTGTCACCATATCTCCATATTTTCGTAACAAAAAACGGATTCTTAATGACAAAATTGTAATGAGTGTAGTATGATGTTCAAGGTTCCCAACATTTTCATGCAGATAAGGTTACAAAATTGTGATATTATGCAGTAAGCCAAAACTTACCGAGGCAGCACTTATGATAATAAATACTCAGGTGCTGGACTCAAACTATGGGAAGTACGGGGGACGTAACAACGGCCATTGTTCCAATACATCATAAAAAGTATGGAATATGACCTAGGGGTGAATTGCGCAAGCATAGGGCTTCTCCTGAGCCCGAATCCGACAGCTAACCTCGCAGGCACAACAGAGGAGGTACATATCTTTGAAACACTTAAAACATATTGGAAAAACCATGAAATTTGCGGTGCTTGCCGCAGCGATTGCAGGATTGGCACAGACAGCTGGAGTAGCAAATGCTGCTTCGCTTCATACTGCCAAAGAAGGCGATACTTTCTTTTTGCTTGCTCAACGTTATGGGGTATCGGTAGATGACTTGACGAAGGCTAACCCGGATATTGCGTCCAACAACATATATGCAGGTCTACAAATTAAAGTGCCAGACGAAAAAAGTGTGAAGGCGGCTTCGGATTCGAAACCACAGCTACTTACGGAGAAAGCACCAGCGAATGAGAGGCCAACAATTGAAGCATGGGGCAAAACATTCAATTACAGTAAAGTTGTTGATGTTAAAGCAACAGCATATTCAGCCGCAGCTGATGAAAATGGCAAATGGGGTGCAGTCGATTACTACGGTAATCCGCTTAAACTGGGTACAATTGCAGTAGACCCGAAAGTCATTCCTATGGGAACAAAGGTGCTAGTTACAGGCTATTCCCATCCCGGCTTGCCAGACCATTCTTTTGTAGCCGTTGCCCGTGATCAGGGCAGCGCTATTACCGGAAAGCGGATTGATATCTTTATCCCTGGCAACAAATCATTCGTGAACGACTTCGGCTTCCAAAATGTGAAACTGTACGTTATTGATAAATAGCATTGTGCATATATTTGATTTCATTAAACATAATATATATTATGTAGACTTAATATTATAGCACACAACATATAACTGGGACGACTTCTTATCAGTACGGTCGTTTATCGCTAAAAAAGGCTGTCTTACAAGCAGAAGCATTCTGCTCGTCAAGGCAGCCTTTTTACGTTGTTGGTATATACGAGGCTTAGACATACTGTTATTTTCGTTCCGATGTGTGAAGTAGCCGGGGGACTGTGACAAACTTGTAGCCCTTAGCTTTTAAAGAGTGGATTAGACCCGGCAAAGCTTGGACAGTACCTTGCAAGTTGGAACTTTGACCTCCACCTGCATGCATTAAAATAATGGAGCCAGGTCTGGTAGCCGGGATCACGTTACGCTGAATCTGTGTTTTGCTTAATCCCTTCCAGTCTAGAGAGTCCACATTCCAATTGACGATCATGTACCCATGACGACGCGCCCACTGAATTTGAGGCTCCGTGATTTCACCATAGGGTGGTCGTATCAATCTGGGCCGAAAACCTGCGCTGGCTTCTAAAATGCGTTCTGTTTTTGTAATCTGGTGGCGAAAGCGTTCTGGTGTGGCCTTCCTGAAATCCGGATGAGTATAGGAATGGTTTCCTATAGCATGACCCTCGCGGATGATGCGGCGTATGATCCCCGGATGCTTTTCCGCACGATGGCCGACGATAAAAAACGTAGCTTTGATACCGTTTGCGTGTAATACGTCCAAAACCTGCGGCGTATACCTTGAATCGGGCACATCATCAAAGGTTAAGGCAATTTGGCGGGTGTGCGGGCCGCACATTTTAAAAATGTCCGCATGCTTTTTTCGTAGCATCGCTAATGTTGGAGTAGCTCGATCTTTACTTTGATATACCGAAGTAGCGACAGTAGCTTCCTTGGGATGGGGCGTTCCGATGTTGGGAGGCGTGTCAGCGTGAACGGGAAAACTTGAAAATGCTAGTAACAGTGCTAAACATGGCAACACTCCCCTGTACCGCATTTGTATTCCCCCTTTCCGTGCAGTGGTACCTAGTGGTGCTCTCAGCTATTATGTACCTGTCCTATTAAAATTATGCTGGTGATTGAGTGAAGTCCTACACGACTGAAGAGAAGCACATCATGAAGCGGATATCCGTGAAGATGACGAAGTAAACGCGCATATTCTCTTAAACATGAACGAAAACTGGAGCATTTTCGTAAGTTTTAGCCTTACAAAGGATTCGGTATACCGTGACAGCTGGTGTATAATGGGGATGCTATTCATAATGCTACAGACTTGGAATTGAGGGAAGGATGGATAAAAGTGACCGACTTGTTTACTCCTTATCAATTAAAGGGGCTTTCTTTAAGAAATCGGATTGTCATGCCCCCAATGTGCCAATACAGCGTGGAGGCCAAGGACGGCAAACCGACGGATTGGCATTATGTCCATTATGTGAGTCGCGCGGTAGGAGGGACTGGACTCATAATTGTGGAAATGACAGCGGTTCATCCGGATGGGCGCATTACGGATCGTGATTTGGGCATTTGGAGTGATGAACATATTCCTGCATATCGTAAAATGGTAGAGGAAGTCCACAAGTATGGTGCCAAAATTGCCATTCAATTAGGCCATGCCGGACGCAAGGCTGAAGATGCTGAGCCACCTGTAGGCCCGTCCTCGATCCCCTTTAGTGAACGATTTAAAGGGCCGCACGCTTTGACGCGAGCAGAAGTCAAGGAACTGGTTCTTGCCTACAAAGAGGGGGCGCGCCGGGCGGTAGAAGCTGGTTTTGACACGGTAGAGATTCATGGCGCTCACGGCTATCTAATCCATCAATTTCATTCTCCTTTAACCAATACTCGAGAAGATGAGTATGGGCAGGATTTATCACTGTTTGGTGTTGAGGTGATACGTGCTGTTAAAGAGGTACTTCCTGCTGATATGCCTGTGCTAATGCGGATATCTGCCAAAGAATATGTCCAAGACGGATATGATGTTGAATACATAGCAGCCATAGGGGAACGATATCGTGATGCGGGTGTAGACATTTTCCATATTTCTTCTGGTGGTGAGGGTCCGATTGGTTCCAGCGGAGGTCCGTCTGCGCGTGCTGGTTATCAGGTGGATTTGGCTCATACCATCCGTGAGAAACTGAATGTGCCTGTCATTGCTGTCGGCTTATTGGATGATTATGAGGATGCCCGCCGAGTCGTTCAGCACAATGAAGCTGATCTGGTAGCCATAGGGCGTGCCATGCTGCGTGATCCCTATTGGGCGCTGCATGCATCACGGGCGCTAAAAGTACAGGCGGATATTCCAGAGCCTTATCTACGCGGTTTTTAGATATTTTTGAAACCTCTTTGCAAAGCTTGCGTAAACATGTGTACAGAGCTTAAAATTTAAGCATTCAATTCTAGGAGGAACTTCACATGTCTATTTTCAAACGATTAAGAGATCTTACGATGTCTAACATTAACGCCATTATCGACAAGGCAGAAGATCCAGTTAAAATGACGGATCAATACATTCGTGATATGCAAGAGGATCTGGAAGACGCAGAGAAAGCGGTAGCCGCTCAAATTGCTATTGAAAAGAGATTTAAACAGCAATACGAAGAACAGGCAGCTTTGGTGAAAAAACGCGAAGAACAGGCTCATACGGCTGCAAAAGCACAAAATGTGGATCTTGCTCGTCGTGCGCTGGAAGAAAAGAAATCTGCCGAACAAAAAATGAACGAGTTCCAAGCTGGTTATGAGCAAAACAAAGCTGCAGCTGACAACCTGCGTGGTAAGCTGGATGAAATGCGCAGACAGCTGACTGAAATGAAGAACAAGCGCGAGACACTGGTTGCCCGTTATAATGCAGCTAAAGCGCAAACTGAAATTAACAAAGCGATGAATGGTTTTAGCTCGGATACGGCAACTGCTGGATTAAAGCGTATGGAGGAAAAAATGCTGCAAGCAGAAGCACGTGCTGAAGCGAGCAACGAAATGGCTTCCAAGGAAAAATCGCTGGATGAAGAGTTCAAAGAGCTGGATAAGAAAAGTGCTGTGGACGACGAACTTGCTGCTTTGCTGAAACAATACGAAAACAAATAAGAACTTTTAAGCATTGCCGCTAGTGTGGTGGCTCAGTAAGCGAAGGAGAAACGTTATCTCCTTCGCTTTTCCCTGCCTGGGGGCGTAAATCAATATATGTAGTCAAGAAGATGTGGAGGATGGTAGCAAATGCATTTTTTAGAAACGATGAAAGCGATGCTGGTATGGACGGGCGCAGGTGCTATTTTGCTGTTCGTATTAATGTATGTCGATTCTTTATTTACAAAGTATAAGGATTTTGCCGAAGTAAAAGCCGGAAATATGGCTGTAACAGTCCGGATGATTATGAAGCTGATTGCACAAGGATACATTTTATCGGGTTCAATTGCTACAGCTAATAATTTGCTCGAAGCGCTTGTGTATTCTGTGATTGCCTTTATCATCTTGCTTGTTCTGGAAGTGATTGTGCGTCTGCTGTTGCGGTATTGGGCACAGTTTGATTTGGATAAAGGTACCCAAGAAGGTAAAATTGGTTTCGGCTTGTTCTCAGGAGCGCTGCATTTGGTGGGTGCCTTGATCATTACAGCATGCTTCTAGGCAAAGTAAGGAGGGAATATGACCATGAGTGTATGGAAACGAATTTCAAATCTATTTGCCAAGCCTGAACCGCCGAAAGCGGAAAAAAGCATGCTTCACTTAAATCCTGGTGATATTTGTGAAGTGTCGCTTGTCACCTATGAAGTGGTAGGTCGTGTACATAATCGTGCCCGGAATGCCGTTGTTTTGACGCTTCAGGATGGTAATCAAGTGAGTTATCTTCATATTGAGGAACGGGAAACACTGCAATTCGGACTATATCAGGCTATCGATGGCAGACTAGACAACCCGGAGGAAGTACCGACCATTTTAGAACTGGATGATACAACGTATCATTTGGAAGAACAGTATTTTGGGCATGTTACCGTTATGGGCCGTGCTCCTTTCCGGCAGGGTGGAGAGCAACATGTTTGGCAGTACCAGTCTGATGATTACCATCTACTGCGGGTAGAGTGGCAGGACGGTCGCTTTATGCTTTATGAAGGAGAAGAAGTGATTACCGGAGACGTCAAGGTTATTCGGGCTAGCTAGGAGAGGGTTACACATGGGCAAACGCACCTGGCAATATGCATTAAAGGTCATTGTGGCGCTGAGCTTGTTCGTATCCGTGCTAAGCGGCTGCGGGGCGCCAAATGTGAAAGATACGTATCCGCTGGAATCCGTTAGTGGTAGCGGAAACTCGACCTCGTACGTATATCGGGCGGCAGGCAAAACGGTTCCCGAAGTAGCGGAGGAATTGAAAGAACAGCGTACACCGGAACAAATATCGCCTCAGAGCAATGAGCGGATGTTTCTGGTATATAGCGATGAATGGTACCATTTGCAGCAAGATCCAGCTAAGAAGGAAGATACACTCATTGAAATCGACAGTAAAAAGTATGTCGAGCAAAATTACAGTTCCAGCTTTCTAAAAGGATACTTAACTGCAACTGTGCTGGATGCTCTGTTCGATTCATTGCGGGGGTCTGGCTCCTATCGAGGTTATTCGAGCAGAGATGTATACCGACCTTCACAAGGGCAATATCGTGCTCCAACAGCACAGGAGAAAAAAGCGATTCCGCCGATAACGGTGGAACGAAAAGGTTCAGTTACCCGTAGAGGGAAAAATTCGGATTCCAGCGTTGGATCAAGCGGAAGTCTATTCGATCGAGGCTCCAGCAGTTCACCGAGCAGAGGCTCGATTTCACGTGACCGAGGCAGCAGCGGTGGTTCCAGCATATTTGATTCACCACGCAAATCTTATAGTAAGCCTAAAACACGCAGCGGCTCAGGTAAAATTAGCCGGCGAAGTCGACGATAATAGGTAATATTTTATTTTCTTCTAAAGTTGTTTGCGGAACTGTGGAACTGTCTTGCACAGTTCCTTTTTTTGTTGTTTAACATTTACTAATGTAAATTGAATGGATGCTCCCTCACTTCGATTTTATTGCCGTCTACTTTGACCTGCGATCAGGGCTTATGTGCTCAATGCCATCTTCTTCAATGATATTGCTTTTTTTGATATGGAGATGACGAGCTATCTTTTCTATAGCACCCATCCGTGGTTCAGAAAGTCCGCTCTCCCAAGCTGAAATTGCTTTATTGGTAACCCCAGCGATCTCAGCAAGCTCTTGTTGAGTCAAATGATATTTTATACGTAATTTTTTAAAATTGTCACTTAAAGCCACAATAATCCCTCCACCCCAAATTAAGTAGATTATAACCTTGATATCGAAAAAAAACCAACATAATACATTGGCAAAAGCAACGTCGCTCACTTGGGGTGACTTTTTTTATTAGCACGAATGGATGTCGAGTTTGAAAAAGAAAGCCAGGGGAAGAAAATTTCATCTCATATTCATACAAAAAATTCCAATTTACTAGATTATTTTATTGCCACATCTATTAGTAAAATATACAATTACATCAGGCGAAATAGGAGGATGATGTAACTGTGTTATCTGCTTTCTTATATATTATACTTGGTTTTTTCGATGCTTTAGCGGCAGTTACTTTGGTCTTGAAGCTTTATATGCTTCCCGTGTGGGAAAATCGAAGAAAAATAATTTTCTATGCAATGGGCATAGCCTTGTTTTCCTTTCTCATGAGAGAAGTTATAGGCATGCCTAAATTTGATTTTCCGCTTCAGTATTTGTTAATGGTTCTCTTTTTAAGATTTGGTTTAGGGATCAAAACATATCTTGCGGCTTTTTCTGCTGGTTCCGGTCTTACAGCTTACATTAATCTACAGCTATTTGTATATATCTTTGCAAACTTTTTCGGAGTAGCACAACCAGGTGTTATAAGTGATACAGCTGGCTCTTCCATTTACGTTATACAGCTAGCTTCTATTTTTACTGCGTACTTTATTTCTTTTGTCATGGGGAAATACAACTTTGGTTTCTCATTTATCATTCAGCCCCCACATGATTTTTTGAAAGGTGAAAATTACCTATCACCCCTTAATAAAATGTTCATTATAGGCTCCTTAATATCATTTGTCACGATTCTTGTTACTTTGTATATGCTCTATAACTCCAATACGATAGGACTACTTTCCATCTCATTGCTGACTTTTGGAATTTCGTACTTCTTATCAGAGAAAGGAGATTACGAGGATGCTAGAAACGCTATCGAGGCACATCGCATCAGAAATAAAGAAAGCTGATCCTGATGGACCTACAAGTGTAGAAGTGATGGAGTATGCGATTGGTGTGAAAATTACCGAAATTTCGGCAGTACTAATGGTCGCAGTTATGGCCTGGATAACAGGACATTTTTGGGGGGCATTACTAGCCCTAGCTACGATCATGTTTGTAAGGAGATTTTCAGGAGGGGTGCACTTCAGCAACCTTACCCTTTGTGTCTGTTTTACAACGGCCATATGTGTAACTATACCTTTCGTCTCTTTAAGTTTATCAACGATTTTGATAATTAACGCTTGTTCATTATTAATGTTTGTAGTATATGCTCCCAATCATTTTATCTATATTAACAAGACCAAACATCACAAATATTATAAAACGATATGTATTTTGGTTTGCATATTAAATTTTTTATACAATCTCACATAATATGTTTATCTTTAATTATACAAGCATTCAGTATTCTTCCTTTATGGAAAGGAGGTGAGCGAAAATGGATAAGAAATTGGCGAGAGCTTTAAGTATAAGCCTTGGTAATTACGCTAACGAGTCTACCAAAAAGAAAAAACAATTTTTGGCGCTAAACCTGTACCAGCTGAGCTGAAGAAAACAGAAAAGAACTGAATTTAATGGAAGAGGGAAAGCGAATCCTAGCTACTCCATTGCTTGATGACAATTCACTTGGAGATTGCTCTTTTTTTGTGAGAATCACCTAGTTGCGATTGAATTGTGGAAGCCTAAAAGCAATTATCACATCCCGCTTTTCATACTTCTCATGGAAGATTTACAGTTCCCACCACCCTCCATGAATGTTCCGTAGGCTTACCCACTTTTTGCAATTTGGACGGATCTAATTTGGTTAACATCACACAAGTGGACAAGATCGTTACGGGAGATTATGGAGGGGGCAGGTTGTTTTTAAAAATCAAGACATTAAAGAAAGTATAAATTCAGCAAATTTATCTCGATGGAAACAAATATATGAGAATGCAATGAATGCCGATAGAGAAATTCGTTATATTTTCGGATCGGAAATTAAGGTAGTGGGTAAAGCGGCAGTGAGCGGTTTTTTTAAAGTAGGGAATATGCTTAGTGTGGATATGTGGGAACCTAAAAAAATTATTATGTCCCGCGTTTTCACTCTGGAGATCGCTCTTATTCAATCGGGCTAACCGCTCAAGCTTGCAGGGAAGCTTTTCCGTATCTATATCCTGCTTATAAAGACACCCTGATAAACCTAGAATTGGTTTGTGAGATTGAGTCTAACGCATTTGGAGGTTTGGTACGATTCGAAGGATCAGACTTCACTTGCTCGATGTCTCATAATAAACTTAAAGCACTTAAAAAATTGTGGAAATGACCCATGAAAATTCAGGGTCATTTTTGTTACCAGATTTAAATGAATAAGTCAATAATCAGTTAGACTAGGATAAGCCGGACGGGTTCGATTTAATTCGACATATTTCCCGTTTTTAATCATTTTCTATGTGATAAAATTTGATTATGAAAAAAATAACAATCTTTTAAATTAAGGTAAAAACAATCTACATATAAGAAAAGGAGGGTGAAAGCGGGATATATAATGTAAATGCCGGCATGTACAAACGGCCCGAAGGAAATGCCTGTTTGTCAGGCAAGTTCCCACTCATATAAGTCCTCAGCTTTACACTCCAATATCCTAGAAATGAGGACTGCCGCCTCGAATGACATTTTGTCACGTCCCGCGATCCAGTTGGATATTTGTTGCCGCGAATATCCAGTTCGTCGGGCGAGCCATGATTGAGTGCGTCCATGAGATTTGAGCTCCTCTTTCAAAAGGCATTTCCCCCGAGTAAGTTTTTGCACCTTACTTGCTCCTAACAGGGGAAAAGTGTTTCGTTCAGAGTATACAGGTAAATTACTTTTTTATCAATTATATTGTGGAGTTGATTGGATGGTTGCAGATAAAAATGAAAATGTAACTTGCACTAGCTTTTATACAATAAAGATGGCACGACTCGCTTCAGGTTATAGTGAGTTAATAGCTTGCAATATACTTGGTATGTCAATGAATGAATTAAAACATATAGAGGAAGATTCATCCGATTTAACAATAGCTCGAGCGCAGCAAATGTCCTCGTTGTATGAGGTTTCAATAGATTCAATCTATTTCGGTAAAAATAATATAACCTAATATACGTAGAAAACTGACGTGATGACATGCAAAACCAAAAACCGAAATCTACCAATAACAGCCGAGATATGATATTCAGGCTGTTTTTTGGCGGATAGAGACTTGCAGTATCCAATAAACACCGTTCGGATTTGCCAGATAACGGTTTTAGCGTTATAACAGAAAGAGGGTATTTTAGAAGAACGGAGTGAGAACATGAATCAGACGCCATTAAACACAGAAAAATTCCAACGTAAAGCAGTTAAGGTGGAAGAAGCACAAAGCAGGATAGCTAGCTATGTTCAACAGGGCGAAAGGGAGGACGTAGGGCTCGAGCAAGCACATGGTCGCTATCTGGCGATGGATTTGACTGCGCCACATCCGTATCCCCGCTTTCGTCGTTCTGGTATGGACGGCTATGCGATCCTTGCCTCGGACACTGAAGTCTGTTCGACCGGTCAGGAAATCTGGCTACACGTGATTGATGAAATTCCTTGTGGCACCGTATCGGACAAGCGGGTGGAGACGGGAATGGCAGTCCGCATCATGACAGGAGCACAACTACCTGAAGGAGCGGACACGGTGGTGATGCTGGAGGCGACACAGCTGCGTGAGGAAAATGGACAGACATATGTTGGCTTGAAGAAGCGTATGGAAGTTGGCAAAAATGTGACACAAATTGGTCATGAGATTAAGGAAGGTCAGCTTTTGCTCAGTAAGGGAACTTGCGTGGGAGCGGGGCATGTCTCGGTACTAGCTACTTTTGGTGTACATCGGGTGCCTGTTTACAGGAAGCCACGGGTGGCTGTCTTTTCCACTGGATCAGAATTGCTCGCAGTGGATGAGCCGTTACAACCGGGGAAAATTCGAAACAGTAATACATATATGCTGGCTTCTCAAATTAGAGAGGCAGGAGGAGAGCCGTTCATTCTGCAAGCCATTCATGATGATTTGAACCTTGCTCGAGCTTCTGTCCGAGAAGCGATAGCTGCCTATGATATTGTGGTTACGAGTGGTGGAGTGTCGGTGGGTGATTTTGATATTATGGGTGATCTCGTACGACAGGAAGATGTGAATATGCTGTTCAACAAGGTTACGATGCGTCCAGGTAGTGTAACCACAGCCGCAGTGATAGACGGTAAGCTGTTATTTGCGCTCTCTGGCAATCCCGGTGCATGCTTTGTAGGCTGTGAGCTGTTTGTACGACCAACTATTCAAATGATGTTATCTTCGGCACATCCGTATTTGCAAACCTGGACGGCGAAGCTAGGAGCAGATTATACGAAGGTAAACAACTATACCCGCTTTGTACGCAGTTCTCTGGAGTTACGTAGTGGGCAAGTATATGCGATTCCTGCGCGAGTAGATAAATCCAGTGCTATGGTTACGATTAAGGACAGCGATTGTCTGATCGTAGTTCCTCCCACAACAGAAGGCTTGCACGAAGGTGAAGAGGTGCATGTACTGGTGCTTCAAGGCGGACAGGTGACGTGAAAACGAAATATCCATTTGTATGTCAAATCGTCGGATTCAAAAATACAGGAAAAACAACCTTCCTCGGAGGTTTGATTCGTTATGCGCAGCAGTCAGGACTGCGTGTAGCTGTGATCAAGCATGATGGTCATGAATTTGAGATGGATCATGAGGGGACAGATACGTATAAGCACCGACAGGCGGGTGCCAAAGGCGTAGCGATTGTTTCGGCAGGAAGAACTGCCATTTTAGAGGAACATAGTCGGCCTGTGATCGGACTCATCCGGCATTTTCAGACCTATGACTGTGTGTTGCTGGAAGGTTTCAAGCAGGAAAAATATCCGAAGCTGATCATGGTGCGGGAACAATCGGATGCGCAGCTTGTTCAGGAACTGACAAATGTACAGGGAGTAGTAGTTTGGGAGTACCACATGGATTGGGCTCAGGACTACTACTCAGTTGAACAAACGGTGCAAATATTTCCTGCCGATGCCAGTGAACCGGCAGGCTGCTGGCTACTCGAACAGATTCAGAGGCACAAAATGGGATTCCAGACAGAGCAGGGATGAGAGGGCTACTAATTAGCGGAGTCAGTCTGAGTCTCTATCCGTCGTTCGATCGCCTGAGACATCGTTTTGTCAGTCAGGTGGGCATAGACTTCCGTTGTTTCTGTCGAAGCGTGACCCAGCTGTTCCTTGGTTTTGTAAATATCATTTTGTAAATAATAGTCTGTAGCAAAGGAATGACGGAGCTTGTGAACGGTCAAATAGGGCTTGCCGAACCGCTTGGCGTATTTGATGATCATTGCTTGAATCGCTCTTTTAGTCATCCGTTTGCCCTCAGCACTACCGTTGGGTCGCGCGACAAAAAAAGCTTTTTCTTTTTTTGGAGCGCGATAACGGGTATGTCTTAAGGATAAATAAAGTGCGAGATCATCTTTGGATTGCTCGCGGAAATATACTGGCGTTTTAAAAGTTTCATCGTTATTTCCTTTACGGTACACATACAGCAATTTATTGTTTATATCGAGATCGTCCATGTTCAAGTTGACGATTTCGGATACACGCAGTCCCGAGTTCAGAATAAGACTTGCGATACAGGCATCTCGCTCCTTGTTCAATTCATAAGAGTATAGGGCTTGCTTGTTATCAGCCAAATCTTGTCCATAGCCTTCATAAATATAGCCGATAAATTCAAGCAGTTCTTCCTCTTCCAGTATTTTTCCTTTGAGCTTGGCGGCCGTATCCTTGGGTTTATGTACGCGCTTAATTTCGACTTTGGCCATAATATTGCGCTTGAGCAACGGATAAAAGTTTTCATCCTCAGCGATTTGGCTCAAATAATGAAAGAGTGAACGCAAGGACGATAGCTTACGTGAAATGGTGATGCGGGAATTGGAGCCTTCGCGTTTGGTAGACAGGAACAAACGAAAACCTGTAATGCTATCCATATGGAGTGTCTCTAATTCTTCCAGTGTCACTTGGGCATTCGTTTCTCCGGCAGACAAGCCTTCCGAGCGAAGCCATGAAAAAAAAGCTTCGTAATCCCGCACATATTCCAGCAAAGTAGAGGGGGATAGGTCGGGAAGCTTGTAATCCATAAATTGCTGTACGTACCATGGCAAATCCGGCAACTTTTCATCCAGTTTGCGCCGGTCGATGATCTTTTGTATGTTCATAGGGTTCACCTCGTCCGGTCATAATACATGTATTTTAGCATATTTTGAACAGCACTGGATGGGAGTAATCAAAGTAAAGAACAAGCTGACCGCCAAGAGAGGTGAAAGTATGGGATATAATATCAAAACAGAATTGAAGCTGTCCATAAAGAGTGTACCAGAGTCGCAGAAGGACATTATTGTCCAGCTCATGCAATTTTACTTATACGATTTTACAGCCTATCTGCGAATTGATGTCACTGAGAAGGGGACATTCCCGGCTTATCCAGACTTGTATCAATACTGGACGAGCGGCGAACAAAAGCTGCCTTTTTTGATCTGGAGACAGGATATTCCTGTGGGCTTTGCACTCGTTGACCGAATGTCTAGCAATCGAGAAGCTGACTATTACATGGCTGAGTTCTTTGTACTTCGTCCTTATCGACACAATGGCGTGGGCACTTGGGCGGCTCATGAGCTGTTTGGACGTTTTAATGGGCGATGGAAGGTGACTCAGATGAGCACGAATAGACCAGCCCAATCCTTTTGGCGCAAGGTCATTGGAAGCTATACGAATGGTGAGTATAGGGAGCAAACACATCCAGTACGAGGGAATATAAGTCAGTTTTTCAATACATGAAAAATTCATAATAGAAAACCACCAGAAAAAAGCCGAGGAGAATATTTTGTCGGCTTTTTTGTTGTCATTTCAAGCCTTCTGTTCATGGATCGTTCCAATTAGAACTTGCATTGACATTGGTAAAAACGCAGGTATACAGTTATTTGGTAATTCATATATAACTTATTGGAATCATTTATGGTAAGATAAGGATAGAAGTATATAAATTCAATAGGAAAAGAGGGTAATATGCTGGAGAAATGGGTTCAGGAACTAAAAGATGGTGAACAAGAACTGATTGCGTGGAGAAGATATTTGCATCAGCATCCAGAGCTTTCTTTTGAGGAAACGAATACATCTGCATTTATCGCAGACCAATTACGCTCTTTTGGTATTGAAGTAAGAACGAATGTCGGTGGTAACGGTGTGCTCGGTTTTTTAGAAGGCGGGCAGCCAGGTAGAACGATTGCATTTCGTGCTGATTTTGATGCACTTCCTATTCAGGATGAAAAGGATGCGCCTTATAAATCGACCGTTCCCGGTGTTATGCATGCTTGTGGACATGATGGTCATACCGCTGCGTTGCTAGGAGTGGCACGAGTGTTAAGCCATCACCGTGAGACACTGAAGGGGAAGCTTGTGTTTATTTTTCAACATGCCGAAGAAAAACCGCCTGGTGGAGCCAAATTCATGATTGAGGATGGTTGTCTGGATGGGGTGGAAGCAGTATATGGTATTCACCTTTCCTCGGAAATTCCACTGGGCAAAATCGGTTTAAAGAGTGGGCCGGCAATGGCTGCTGCCGATGCCTTTTCAATTCAAATCAACGGCAAGGGCGGACATGGCGCCAGACCGCATCAGACAGTGGATTCCATTGTTATTGGAAGTCAAATTGTGAACGGACTACAACAGGTCGTGAGTCGCAGAGTGGACCCTACGGAATCAGCAGTGTTAACGATTGGGGTATTTCAAGCAGGAACTGCCTTTAATGTAATTGCAGATAAAGCCAAAATTGAAGGGACCGTACGTACGTTTAATAAGGATATACGCAAGGAAGTCGAAAACGAAATTCGTAGTATCGTAAAAGGTCTAACGGATGCTTATCATGCGGGATACGAAATTGATTATTTGAATGGTTATCCTGCTCTGGTGAATGCCGAGGCCGAAACAGAACGGGTACGTGAGCTAGTCAGTAGGCTGTATGGAGCAGATGCTTTTATGGACTTAAAACCGGCCATGGGAGCAGAGGATTTTGCCTATTATCTAGAACAACGACCTGGAGCTTTTATTATTGTGGGCGCTCGTAATGAGGATGAACGAACCCATTTTGCTCACCACCATCCTCGCTTTGATTTTGATGAGCGTGCGTTACTCATCTCAGGACATATTTTTTTAGCGCTGGCGCTTGAATATTTGCAGTAATTTCAACCTATTAATGAATAGCCATAGCATTACGGAAGCCCGAACCGCGCATAGCGCGGTTTTTTGCTGTAAATCAAAGTATTTTGGTACCTCGTTCGAATGAAATTTAAAGAAAATAATTCATTATATGAAAAATTCATATTAGTAATTTATAAGAGGAATCAACTGTAAGTGGAAGCCAACTCGTTATCAAGCAGAAGATACTATTACATTATCTTGATTTTTCACACAAGGAAATGAGAAAAAGATGACGAATCTTTTGAGCAGACACCGATGTAAGCGCTAACAAAAAAGAGGTTGCAAATCTATTGGATTACTGGAGGTGAGCTTGAGAGAACGCTTGTTTGATTGATGAATGGAATAATAACGATAGGAACGAATCCGCAATTGACTGCTTACTTTTAGCTCGAAATGACTTGCATTTTTAAATGATTACGGAGAAGGAGGTTGAATTCATTGACTAAGGCAAAAAGCAGGTTGAGAATTGTATGTTTGGCGCTTATAGTAGCGGGTGCTTCCTGGACAGGCATGATAGCACCCACCCATGCTGCTCCAAGTGACGATTATACTTGGAAAAGTGTCGTTACAGGCGGTGGAGGTGGTTTTGTACCTGGTATTATTTTTAATGAAACGGAAAAAGATCTGATCTATGCCCGTACAGATATTGGAGGAGCTTACCGCTGGAATCCTGCGAGTGAAAGCTGGATTCCGCTGACGGATTCTGTGGGCTGGGAGGATTGGAACAAAAATGGTGTCGATGCACTAGCCACCGACCCTGTGGATCCGAATCGTGTATATATAGCTACAGGCACGTATACTAATTCCTGGGATAAACAAAACGGGCAAATTATGCGCTCTACCGACAAGGGGAATACGTGGCAAACTACAAAGCTTCCCTTTAAGGTAGGAGGCAATATGCCGGGACGCTCGATGGGTGAACGTCTGACAATTGATCCGAATAAAAACAATATATTATTCTTCGGAGCTCGAAGTGGTAATGGGTTGTGGAAAAGCTCCGATTACGGGGCGACCTGGAGCAAGGTGAGTAGTTTTCCGAATCCGGGGACGTATGTACAGGACCCTTCCAATGAATACACCAGTGATATTGTCGGTTTAACCTGGATCACTTTTGACAAAAAAACGGGCTCTTCCAGTAAAGCAACACAGACCATCTATGTGGGTGTCGCAGATAAAAAGCAAAGTGTCTATCGCAGTACAGATGGCGGGACAACCTGGTCTGCTATAGCGGGCCAGCCTACAGGCTATTTGCCACATCACGGCGTTTTATCGCCAGATGGCGACCTGTATATTTCTTACAGCGATGGAGCTGGACCGTATGATGGAACAAAGGGTGAGCTGTGGAAACTGAATACAGCCAGTGGACAGTGGACTAACATTAGCCCCGTTGCCAGCAGCAGCGCAGACAATCATTTTGGATATGGTGGACTGACAGTGGACGCCCAGAAGCCAGGTACACTTATGGTTGCAACGTTGAATGCCTGGTGGCCGGATGAAACGATTTACCGCAGTACTGATCGTGGGGCAACTTGGAGCCCTATTTGGGAATTTGATGGTTATCCAGCTCGTAAGCTGAAGTACAATTTGGATATATCCGGTGCGCCTTGGCTGACTTTCAATGCCAATCCTGCACCGCCGGAAGTATCGCCCAAGCTGGGTTGGATGATTGGAGATCTGGAAATAGATCCATTTAATTCAGATCATATGCTGTACGGCACAGGAGCTACGATATACGGCTCTAAAAATCTGACCAATTGGGACAAGGGAGGTAAGCTGGACATTTCGGTAGCCGCTAAAGGGGTAGAGGAAACGGCGATTTTGGATTTGGTGAGCCCTCCAACTGGAGCTCCTCTGGTGAGTGCAGTGGGTGATGTCTCCGGATTCAGACATGATGACCTGTTCAAGGCTCCTGCTAAAATGCTGGATAATCCAACCTTTACAAGCAGCGAAAGCATTGATTATGCCGAGTTGAACCCTTCTTTTATGGCTCGGGTAGGTAAAGCGGACTATAAAAAAGATCCAAACGCCAAATCTATCGGATTATCCAATGATGGCGGAGCGAACTGGTACAAAGCTAATAGCGAGCCTTCCGGTACAGCAGGAGGAGGCGGCATCGCTGTAGCGGCAAATGGTAATGGATTGCTGTGGAGTACATCGGACAAAGGTGTATTTTATTCCAAAACCGGAGGAAACTCATGGACAGCAAGCACGGGAGTTCCAGCTAATGCAAAGATCGCCTCTGACCGAGTAAATCCTAACAAATACTACGCGTTTGCTGCTGGGAAAATATATGTAAGTGTTGATGGAGGCGCATCCTTCACACCATCCACAGTTACTGGTTTGCCAAGTGTAGGGAATGCAGATATTGGTGCTGTACGAGGAGCGGAAGGAGATGTGTGGTTTGCTGGAGGCTCCGAGGACGGAGGGCCATACGGCTTATGGCATTCCAAGGATTCAGGTATTACATTCACCAAGCTTGATCATGTGCAGGAGGCGGATTTTGTAGGCTTTGGCAAAGCAGCACCCAATCGTACGAATGCAGCAGTGTTTATCGTTGGTAAGATTGACGGAACTCGTGGATTTTATCGTTCGGACGATGCTGGCGCAAACTGGGTGCGCATTAATGATGACAAGCATCAATATGCTCGAGTGACCACCATTATTGGGGACCCTCGGGTTTACGGACGTGCTTATCTGGGAACGAATGGCCGAGGCATTCTGGTGGCAGATCGTGTGGGTGGTGACCAGCCATCTACCGGGCAAGCAAGTATTACGCCGACGGCTGCAACCTATGAAGTGGCTAACAGTAATACCGATATTACTGTCAAGCTTACTCTTAACGGTAACACACTAGAAGCGATCAAGCAGGGGAGTGTGGCACTGAACAAAGGTGAAGATTATATGGTTAGTGAAGAAACAGTTATTCTTACCAACAAGTATTTATCTAAACTTCCTAAAGGAGAGACAACGCTCAACTTCCATTTTAGTACAGGCAATGATGCGTTGTTCACGATTACGGTGAAAGGGGATACGCCAAGTGAGCCGGGAACAGGCGAGGGTGCTCTGAAGGTGCAATCCTTCAATGGGAATGTATCTGCAACAAGTAATACGATCAGTTCCAAGTTTAAAATAACCAATACAGGAAGCTCACCCGTTTCCCTAGCAGATGTGACATTGCGTTATTATTACACCGTTAACGGGGAGAAATCACAAAACTTCTTTACGGATTGGTCTAGCATCGGTACAGAGAATGTCATTGCTAACTTCAAAACATTAACTAATACGAAGCCAGGTGCAGATTCTTATGCAGAAATTGGTTTTAAGTCGGCAGCAGGTTTTTTAGAGCCTGGTCAGAGTGTTGAGCTACAAACCCGGATATCCAAAGCGGATTGGAGCAATTATACACAAACTGATGATTATTCCTTTAATCCCACAGCAAATAGCTTACAAGATTCCACTAAAATAACCGCTTACCTGTCTGGGATCAAGCAATGGGGAATTGAGCCTTAAATCTTCAAAAAAATAATTTTAAGTCAGCCACTCTAATGAGCGAGCTGGCTTTATTTTTGGAGGAATCAGAGGTTTAAATTCAAAAATATAACTATTTCACTATATGAAAAATTCATAATAGAAAAAATTCCTTCTCGCATACCATCATCGTCAAACAAACACACCACTATAAACAGAAAAAGAGGTACAATAACGAACATGTGTTCCTATTTTAATTGAAAAAGAAACGCTCCTGTCGTCAGACAAAAAGCGTTACAAATCAAGCTTTATATTTATCATACACCTCAAGTAAGATGACGGGATATTGAAATTAATAAGGTCATCGTAATGACATTCACAATCGTAGAAAGTAATACTGTCTGTGCCGCAAAGTCAGGTTCATTTTTATATTCTTCTGCCAAAATACTCGTGTTAACACCGGTAGGCATACCTGATGCAATGAGCAATGCTTGAGCGGGAATCCCCTTAAGATCTAGAAAAAACACGAGCATAAAGCCAACTATTGGACCTGCAATTAGGCGTAATACCATACTGATATACACGGCTGTCCGGCGCAAATGAAAAGGATACTGCACAATTTGTGCTCCCAAAGTAAGCAGAGCCACTGCGACCATCGAATGGCTAATATAATTTAGAGGCTCAGCCAGCAAATTAGGCAATGGACTGTGCAGTAGATTCAGGAGCAGGCCCAGCACAAGCGCGTAGGGGACAGGCATTTTTAAAAAATTAATTAAAATTTTTCGTGTATTGGCCTTACCGTTCTGTACAACAAAAGTACCATATGTAAATGTAACAAAGCTTTGAAAAGTCATAATCAGAGCTTGGACAGAAATAGCCAGCGGATCACCTTTAAACACCAACTGATTAATTGGTAAACCATAGTTCCCTGAATTATCTAGCATTACACTGTTTGTAAAAGCTCCACGCATTCCGGGGCTGTATTTCAGAGATCTGGCAACGGTAGTGCTGATTACGTACAAAATAGCTATGTACAGGGCATAAAAAAGTGAAACCTCACCCATGAGAATTAAAGAAATTTCAGAGTTATAAAGACCGGTAAACACAACTGCAGGGGTGATATAATAAAAATTAATTTTAGCTAGGGTATACAAATCCAATCGAAAATAATATTGCATGATACAGCCAAAACCGATAAGGACAAAGATAGGTAAAACAACGTCTAAAAGAATGGTGCCGAACATGTCTGTCTCCTCTTCTTTTTATTATACGAATGTAAACGTTAATCCTAAAATTGCATGTGCATTTCCCATTATACTGTGGAAATAGGTTGACGCATAATAAAATTTATTATAATGATTCTGCCATCAGCCCCTACAAATGCAGCACTAGTAAAAAAGGGCTTCATATTCAGCTTATAGTAGCCGTTAATATATGTAGGTTACATTTAAACCTGGTCTTTTACTATAAGGAGGAAGCGCATCATGAGAAACACTTGGACAGCATTATTAGCGTGTATACTGGTCTTGGGACTGGCAGCAGGAACAGCCGAAGCCAAACAGGGGCGCGGAAATGGTCAGGAGAACAAACAGGAAGCAAAGGCGTCTGATAAAGACCGGAATGAAAAGAGCAGCAAAAAAGATAAACACGACGAAATCAAAAAGAACACCCCTGTTGCAGTAACGGATGATACATACGGGGAGTCCAAAGACCATAAAGGTCACAAGGGACACAACGGGTACAATGGTCTGCTTCAAGCAGTAGAAAATACAAAAGATAAGCCGGCAGGAGCGGTTATTGCGAATCTGCTGCTTACAAAATACCCGGATCGTTTGACCTCGGAGCAGGTAGCTGAACTTGAATTGATCCGAAATTCTGACAAAGCACTAACTAAGGCTGCTGAGCTACTGGATAAAAACGGAAATGTAACAGATGCCGTTTACATGCAGGAGGAGGCAGTTTTGGCTGATGTGTCCAATCTGGATAGCTACAAAAAGCTGGATGTATTCTCAAGGAAGGCTGGAAGGTCATCAGGTATGAAGCTGTTCGTGAATGGTGAAAAATATGATGCCGAACCGATTAACCGCAATGGCACCACACTTGTTCCTTTTAGAACAGCTTCCGAAGCCCTGAATGCCAAAGTTTCCTGGGATCCGAAAGAAAAGGCTGTTACTGTCAGTCGCAACGGCGTGTCCGTCAAATTATTCGTGAATAGCGCCAAAGCATATATTAACGGCCAGCCGTATTCTATCGAGCAGCCAGCATCCATAGTGGATGGAACTACAATGGTACCTGTAAGGGTAATCGGAGAGGCTTTGGGAGCAAATGTTAAATGGGAGCCTGAGAGCCAGTCTGTTGTTGTATATGAGCAGCCAACAACATCTGAAGCATTATAACGTGCTGTCAACAAAAAATGGTGTATACAGAAAGGGCGCCTGACTGAATGTCAGGCCCTTTTTTGTGTTGCCTTGCTACTGCGTACCGAACTATTCGCATTATGTAGTGGTCATGTGTACAATTAAATAGAGAAATCTCAGAAAAGGGAGTGTCATAGATGGATTTAGGATTAACAGGAAAAGTAGCCTTTGTTGCAGGCTCCAGTAAAGGCCTTGGCAAAGCAAGTGCACGCGAATTGGCACGTGAGGGTGCGAATGTTGTTATTTCTGGACGAAATGAAGCAGAGCTTCAGCGGACTCAGGCCGAATTACAGGAAACAGCGAGTGGTCGCGTTGAATATGTAGTTTGTGATGTAACCAAACCTGAACATATCTCCCAGGCCATCCGCCGTACAGTTGATTGGTTTGGCACCGTCGATATTTTGGTTAACAATGCGGGCGGCCCTCCTGCGGGCACCTTTGATGATTTTACAGATGAAGTATGGATGCAGGCCTTTGAGCAAAATTTACTTAGTCATATCCGGTTGATCCGTGAGGCGTTACCCTATATGAAAAAACAACAAAGTGGTAGAATTTTAAATATCGCCTCATCATCAGTGAAGCAGCCGATTCCGGGCCTGATTATTTCCAATACACTACGTACTGGAGTTGCCGGATTGGCGAAAACATTGTCCATGGAATTAGCCCCATATAATATTCTGGTACATACTGTAGCACCAGGGAGAATTGCAACCGATCGCGTACGTAGCTTGGACGAGCATCGAGCCGAAAAATCCCACCAAACGACGGATCAAGTTCGCAAACAAGCAGAAGAGGGCATTCCGTTAGGACGGTACGGTGAGCCTGAAGAGTTCGGTAAAGTCGTTGCTTTTCTGGCGTCATCGGCTTCATCCTATTTGACCGGCAGCACCATTCTTGTGGATGGCGGAATGATTAAATCATTATAAAAAATTAAAGAAGCGTGCCGCATCAGGCTTAATTGCTGCTGGCACGCTTTTTCATAAGTTATCTAAAGAGAGGTTTAGTTCATTGGCTGATCAGCTCTCGCGGCTTGGAAGCTCACAACCATCATCAGTACATACACCAGCTGCATCCTGTTTGGACGAACTGCCGCTAATCATAGTGAAAGGAGAACGTTCATCCCATGCTTTTTGAAGCGCATCGTGAAATACCTCCTCAGGCTGAGCACCAGAAACAGCAAATTTTCGATCAAATACAAAGAATGGAACACCCTGAACGCCTAACTTAGCACCTTCAGTTTCATCAGCTCTAACTTCGTCGGTAAAGCGGTCACCGGCTAATATGGCAGCGGCTTCGTTATGATCCAAACCAACTTCGGCTGCCAACGCTGCCAGTACTTCATGATCCCCAGTATGCTTGCCTTCCATGAAGACAGCCTGAAATAAACGCTCGCTCAATTCCAGCATTTTGCCTTGTGTGTGAGCCCAATGCGTTAGACGGTGAGCATCGAAAGAGTTGGTCGGCACCATGGCATGAATATTGTACTCCAGACCTGTAGAACGTGCGTTTTCGGTCATGCGATCATTCATGGCATGAGCCTCTTGCAGACTAACGCCATATTTTGCTGATAGTTCTTCATTAATCGTCTTACCACTATCTTTCACAGCATTCGGATTCAATTCAAAACTCTTGAATGTCAATTGAACCTCATCGCGATGTGGGAACTGCTGCAAGACTTGCTCCAAACGGCGTTTGCCAATATAACAGAACGGACACATATAATCAGACCAAACTTCGATATTCATCAGGAAATGCCTCCATATATATATTTTATTAAGCAACTGAG